>CAJWHU010000137.1 GCA_913041325.1 uncultured Fidelibacterota bacterium
TGTAGAGCAAAAAACAATCCTATCTACAAAGATGGCTAAAATTATTCCTATTGTTACTTCTAAAAAACAGGAAACAGAGGCAAATACAAATGTATTATAAATTACAGTCCAAAATTCAGGATCTGTCAAAAGAAATAAATAATTATCTAGCCCTATAAAGTTTTCCTGATTTCCCCAATTCCAATCAAAAAAACTAAAATAAAACGAGAAAGCTACAGGGTATATGGAAGTAAAAAAGAGTATAACAAAGGCAGGAGCAATAAATAAATAACCGATGTGGCGGCTCATGATGAAAGGAGGGGAACGCCCCCTCCCTCGACCTTAAATTTTATTTATTGTAATTTAAGAATTTACTATTTGCTTTTTGTCCAGACTGTAAAGCTGCTTCACCGCCATGGATCCTGTGAATGGTGTCTACAATTTCAAGTGCATATTTGCTCCAACCCTCTTTCATAACAACTGAACTTCTGGTTGTTTTCATTGACTCAAGGGTTGCACTTACATAGTCAGGATTCAGCGTCTTTGTGTAAACATTATTGCTCCATGTTGACATTCTCGCTGCACCGCCATGAAATGCACCAATTTTTGGTTCATTCATTTTATTGGTCATATATTGAATGAAATACCAAGCTGCACCTTTTTCAGGAGCATTTGCTGGCATTCCTAGACCCCATTGCCAATGAGCAGTGTAGGATTTTCCTCCTTTGACTTGAGGAGGAAGAACGGCATAGCCAACATTTCCTTTTGATGGAGAATCAGCTTCTTCGAACCATGGTCCAAACAGGGACGCATCCACAAAAAAAGCAGAAAGATTTTGTTGAAAAGCTGTACCTGCTTCATTCCAATCATAGGCCTTGATGTCATCTGGACCCGCGCTCATCAAGCCTGCGTATTGGGCTAGCCCTCTTTGAATTGCTGGATGGTCCATTTGTGGACTTTGCCATCCATCCTCAAACCATATATTTTGAGGATAATTTACGCTTCTTGAACCCCAAGAATTGTATACAACACCAGTGATAGTATCGATTGCGGTATCAGTCCTTTTTCCTCTTACAACCATACCCATAACATCACCATTTGACATTTTCTTAACTTTGTTTGCAGCAAAAATAAGATCATCAAACGTTTCGGGGACTTTTCCGCCTAAGTATTTATTTACGTGATTTTTGTTATAGAACAATATGTATGATTCAAAAGAGGCTGGAATGCAGTAATGGTTAGATCCAGGTCCCCCCGGGAATCTGGTGGACTGGAGAAAACCATCTGGAAAATCCGCAATATCATAACTTGATGATGTTTGATTAGAGTCAAAAATAAACTGATCAAGTGGCTCCAGCAGACCGGCCAGATACTGATTAAATGCCGTTGAGTCCATTGGGCAGAAATGAACATCTGCAACACCTTTGCCTGACCTGAGTGCTACTTCCATCTTATCGAAATAAACATCCTCGGCCATCGCATTTACTTTAACTTTAATCCCGGTGTCCCTCTCAAAGTCGGGGAGTACCGACCTGATCCCTTTCAGAACAGGGTGTTCACTCATCAAAAAAGTTATTGTTTTTCCAGAATGCGCTTTCCAATCAAATGCTGAAGCTGATCCGACGAAAAGCAATGAGATAGAAAAAAAGATTGAAAACAATTTGGATAACATTGTTACTCCTATAATTGAATGGATTTAAAAAAACTGAAGAGTAGAATACTCAAATATGAGATGCAAGTACTTTCTAATAAAGATTTTTTAACGTAACCAAGAGGTCATTCATCATATTATCTCTGGTATTATCACTCATCTTACTAGGCATGTTTAACCCGATGGTTCTAATCAACAAATGATCCAAATTTGGCAAGGCTCCACGATCATACTTGTATTGAGTATGAAAACTATTTTTTGGATCCTCCCAAGGTGATCCGTCATTCATTGGAAATTTTTTAACCAATGGTTCGATATTGTAATAAATATGTACTTCGAAATCATGAAGAAACCATACATTGAAACCTTTATCTTTTAGATCTTTTGCAATCTCACGACCCTTTGAAATCGCAGTATTATCATCGAGGTTTTCTGGTAAGTGAAAACAAAGATAGTATCCTGTATCACCAGGGTTGTTTTGATATGCTCTCTTTCTTAATTTTATTCCTTGTTTCTTAAAAAATTCTTCAAAAAAAGAATGATTTTTTCGAATATTATCAAGAATGCTATCTAATTTTTTTAATTGGACTCTTGCTACGGCTCCTTGTAATTCACTCATTCTTCTTCCATGACCCCAACCATAAGGGATATCTCCATACCAGTTGATATTATTTTTTTCTTTCTTGATATATCCAGCATTATGTAATGCATCTACTCTATCATTTAGCTCCTTATCTCGAGTAACAACCATTCCACCTTCACCAGCAGTAATATCTTTATTGAGCTGTAAACTGAATGTGCCTATATCTCCAAATGTCCCAAGTTTGTAGCATCCTTCTGGCAAACTGGCTTGACTCGACCCTGGAATACCAAAAGCATGTGCACCAAGGGACTGGGCACAATCCTCCAGAACAAATATTTTTGATAGATTATCTTTTTTCCTGGAATTGTTAACATTTCTAACAACTTCCATTATTTCGCCAATTTTTGAAGAACCACCCAACATAGGGACGACCATAATCACTTTTGTTCGTTCGGATATTTTTACTTTAAGATCCTCAGGATCAACTCCTAAAGTTTGGTCTGAGTCCACCAAAACAGGTATGGCACGAGATCTTATTATTGCAGAAATACTGGATATCCACATGAATCCTGGGACTATGACCTCATCTCCACTTCCCACCCCCAAAACATCTAAAGCGATTTCAAGAGCTCCAGTGCCTGAATTTACAGCTGTTACATATACTTTATTATGTTGATTTTTGTTACTTAAACTTGAAGTACTTAAGTACTCACCAAGTTCTTTTTCAAAATTAAAAACCTCTTTATCACATTTTACTCCGTAGTATCTAAAGGGAGATTTGTTTGATATTACTTTTGAAACGGCATCTACTTCTTCTTGATCATACCATAATGCACCAGGATATTCATGTGGATACATAATCTAAAATAATGATTTAAGTTAAAAAAATTTAAGAAAAGAATTATCTAATCTCACTTGAGGGGATGAAGTAGCGATTTTCTTTATCACATGGGTATAACCATTATACTGGTCATTAATATTATAATTCAGGCGAGCAGAAGTCACATACATGTCATTTCCCTTAAAACAAATTGATGTGGGTCTTGTAAATGGTAAAGACAGTGACCTGATTAATTTTCCCTTAGGATTAATACATGAAATTTTCCCTCCATCCCAATGTGCGACCCAAAGATTGTCTTTAGAGTCTGTAATCATGCCATCCGGGAAACCGTCCTCTCTTTTTCGAAATTGATAGAATGTAGTTATATTTTCGAAATTTTCTTTCGATAAATTAAATTTAGCTTTATAAATAACCCTTTTTGGTGAATCAGTAAAATAAACTGTTGAGCCATCTTTGCTAAAAGCAGGGCCATTAAAAACTTTAAATTTCATTTTAATTTGAGTTATATCTTTCCCTAAAATCCATAAACTCCCTTTTTCAAAAAATTCATAATAATCTCGACTACCGAATATGAGACTCTCTCCACTTGGATGCACAGAACCATCATTAATGATATCGTTTTCAAGTTTGATTGCCTCTGAAACAAATTTACCATCAAGCGTTAGGCCTTCTGAACCTCCACTTAAATAATGATTGTTTATAGTTTTAGCCACAAATGAAGAATGAGCTCCAAGTGTAAAAACTTTACAGTTCGCATTTTTATTATATTCAAAAACTTTACTGTTTGGTATATCAACCCAGGTAAAAGTTTGCTCAGTTCCATCATATGAAATTCCCTCTCCTAGATCTGAGCGTTTAAATGTCAACCTTTTTAAGATATTTTTCATTCTTTCAATATGTACAACTTAAACCACCATCGACAAAAATAGTTTGTCCAGTAATGTATTGACTCATATTTGAGAGAAGAAACACAAATGAACCAGAGCAATCTTCAGGACTCCCACCACGCTTCAGAGGAATTTTACCATTAGTAATATATATATCTCTAAATGATTCCATTTCATGTTCATGTTCACCACTTTCCGTGTATGCCATTC
>CAJWHU010000138.1 GCA_913041325.1 uncultured Fidelibacterota bacterium
TTAAAAAGCTATTAGGTGAGTATATGTTTGAACAAAAAAAATACCCTTTTTAGGAGGAAATAATGAGTGAAGTAAAACAATCAATTGTTAGAAGTCAATCAATATTAATGCTTAACAGGAATCCAGGAAAAACCTATATATGGAAACGCGTTTATAATCGATTCATAAATTGTATAAACATATCGACAAAAAAATTTAATAAACTTTAATTGGTAGGATGAAAATATGAATGAATCAGTAATAATTGATGCGGTTCGATCCCCAATCGGTCTGAAAAATGGTAAATTAGTCGGCATTCGGCCAGATGACCTTACAGCCCAGTTAGTTAAAAATCTTTTAGATAGAAATGAAAATCTTAATTTAGATAAAATTGAGGATCTCATTCTAGGATGCGCCTTTCCAGAAGGTCCTCAGGGTATGCTTATGGCAAAAGGTGTAGCTGCACTTGCAGATATTCCTGAACAATGTGCAGGGGCAGTTGTCAATCGATTTTGTGGTTCTTCTATGGATGCAGTGCATCAGATAAGCTCAAAAATTGAAGCGGGAGATATTCAATGTGGGATTGCTGCAGGTGTTGAAGATATGTTTTCAGTACCCATGGGAGGATTCAACCCTGACTTTCACCCTGAGCTTGCAGAACAAGAGTATTATATCGGGATGGGCGAAACGGCAGAGATATTAGCAGAAGAAGGAAAAATAACACGAGAGCAGCAAGAAGAATTTTCAGTTAAGTCGCATACCAAAGCACTTAAAGCCTGGGATAACAATCAATTTGAGAACGAAGTCATTGCTATTGATGTCTATGGTGAATCGTTAGTTGAAAGGGATGAAGGCCCAAGAGAACCTGATCTAGACAAAATAAAAAGTTTAAGTCCAGCATTTCTAGAAAATGGGACGATTACTGCGGCTACAGCGAGCCCTATATCAATTGGAGCAGCAACTCTTTTAATTACAAGCCGGACTTTCGCAGAAAACAATGGACTGCAAATTAGAGCATCTATTAAAGGAAGATCCGTCGCCGGAGTAGACTGGAGACGAATGGGGATAGGTCCTCTACCAGCCACAGAAAAAGTGTTAGCAAAGACTGGTTTCACTTTAGATCAAATTGATGCAATTGAACTAAACGAAGCATTTGCAGCGCAATCCCTTTACGTTATTCAAAATGGAAGATGGGATATATCTAAGGTAAATCAAAATGGCGGAGCAATCGCATTGGGACATCCCCTAGGTTGTTCAGGAGCAAGAATAATTACTACGTTATTAAATGTTTTAGAACAGCAGAATGCTAAAAGGGGTCTTGCTACAATGTGTATTGGTACTGGTCAGGGAATAGCAACTATCATAGAAAGGGATTGATTTATGGAAAAAAAGATTAAGAAAGTAGCAGTCCTAGGTGCAGGAGTAATGGGAGCCCAAATTGCAGGGCACTTAGCAAATGCAGGTATTCCCTCTTACCTTTTTGATGTAGATAAAGAACTTGCTGAAAAAGGAAAAGATACTTTGAAATCTTTAAAGCCTAAGCCGCTTTATAAACCTACAAATCTGGATTTAGTATCTCCGTGCACTTATGATGACAATATAGAAAATATAACTGAAGTAGATTGGATCTTAGAGGCTGTAGTAGAGCGTCTTGACGTTAAAGAAACAATATATCAAAATTTATTACCGCACCTAAAAAAGGAAGCAATCCTTACCTCGAACACATCAGGAATTCCATTAAAAGAATTAACAAAAAATCTTCCAGGTGAAATTAAAAAACGCTTTATGATTACCCATTTTTTCAATCCACCTAGATATATGCAGCTTCTAGAGTTAGTGCGTGGCACTGAAACTACTGATCAAGTCTATGATTCCATGGTTGAATTCGGAGAGTCCATATTAGGAAAAGGTGCTGTCCATGCAAAAGACACCCCAAATTTTATAGGAAACCGTATCGGTGTCTACGGCATGATGATAGCTATAAATCTCGCCAAAGAGTACGGACTAACGGTAGAAGAAGTGGATAAATTAACGGGCCCAATTTCAGGAAGGCCAAAAAGTGCTACATTTCGAACAGCAGATGTTGTAGGTCTGGATACTCTTAAAAGCGTCTCGCTTACAACGTATGAAAAGGCATTAGAAGATGAAGAACGCGACATGTTTCAGATCCCATCCATTTTAGAAAATTTAATCGAGACAGGAAGGTTAGGGCAGAAAACAAAATCAGGTTTTTACAAAAAAAACGAAGACCGATCTATTCATTCATTAGATTTAAAAACGGGTGAATACAAGCCAATGAATACGGTAAGATTTGATTGCTTCCGAGTTGCAAAAGACAGGCAAAATTTAGCTGATAGAGTAAAAGCATTATGTGATGGGGACGATAAGGGAAGTATGTATTTTTGGGAGATTACTGCAAAGATGCTCATCTATAGTGCGAACCGTATTCCTGAGATATCAGATGATATTTTCAATATTGATAATGCAATGAAATGGGGGTTTGGTTGGGAAGCTGGTCCTTTTGAATTTTGGGATATGCTTGGAATTAGAAAAACTGTTGATAGAATGAAATCGGAAAGTAAAGTGGTTCCTAAGTGGGTGTTGGATATGCTAGAATCAGGCAGAGAAACATTTTATCAAATTGATAATGGTATAAAATCTTTTTGGTGTCCATTAAAAAACCATGCAGTGAACACTAAAAATAACCCAAAAGTTTTTAATATTTTGCTACATAAAAATAAAAATTTCACCCTAAAAAGGGACCTTAGTGCTAGTCTTAATGATATGGGAGATGGAATATTGAATGTTGAATTCCATTCTATTTTACAACCAACACTTCATCCTATTGATAGTTCATATGTTGAAATGATCAATCTTGCTCTTGATATGATTGAGGAAGGTGATTACAAAGCTATGGTTCTTGGTCATCAGGGTGCAAATTTTTGTGCTGGAGCAAACCTTAACCTTCTTCTAGAACTAAGTAAAAATAGTCAATGGGAAGCCCTTGACTACGCAGTAAAGACTTTGCAAGATATGACCCAAAGAATTAGATTCTCTCCAGGACCAATAATTGCAGCGCCATTTCAGTTAACTCTTGGAGGCGGAGTTGAAATAGTCCAGCCAGCAGCTCATATAGTTGCAGCTGCAGAAACATACATGGGACTTGTGGAAGTAGGTGTTGGCCTTATACCTGGAGGCGGCGGTAATCTAAGAATGATTTTGAATGCTCTGGATGGAGATACTGGCAGGATGGGAGCTTTCCAAAAGATTCAAAAAATATTTGAGACCATCGGTTTTGCTAAAATCGCCACGAGTGCCGATGAGGCGAAACACCTTGGATATTTAAAGCTAGATGACACGATTATATTAAACCGTGACCATCTCATCAAGGCTGCAAAAGATAAAGCAATTGATCTAATTCAAAACTATACCCCACCCACCTACAGAGATGATCTCAAACTTCCAGGAGCAGGTGGTAGGACTGCTCTGGCTATGGCTCTGAAAGGATTTAAAGTACAGGGGAAAATTTCTGATCATGACCAAAAAATAGGAGAAAAGCTTGCATATGTTTTAACTGGTGGAAATAAAGCTGGACTTACCAAAACAGTCGATGAGCAATATCTGCTTGATATCGAGAGAGAGGCATTTGTATCGCTTGCGGGAGAACAATTAACGCAAGACCGTATCAAATATATGCTAAAAAGAGGAAAACCATTACGTAACTAATCATTACTTATTTTCTAAAATTATCTTGGTATTCGCTTAAGATTTTTTTCATGGAATAAATCATTTTTCATCCCAACATTAACCTCGATATCTGTAAATGTAATTTCTGTGGAGTGTTGTTTGATAATATTGTTCACTATTACACGCTTTAGGACATAAAATGATTTGATAAGTTCATATTCAAATCTTTTCTCTTTTTGTAACTCTCCCCTATTATCGAAGGAATTTTCCTTAAGAAGATTTAATGTCTTTTTATCTATCCAAGAAATATGCCTGCTGTATGAAGATTGAGCCTCCTTCTTTGGTACAGACTCTAAAATATAGCATTCAACATTATCAATAACATCATCACTTAACCTTTTGTAAGTATTGTGCCTAAGATTTCGATTTGAAAGATCTTCAAAAGTAAGATCAGATCCCATAAAATAATC
>CAJWHU010000139.1 GCA_913041325.1 uncultured Fidelibacterota bacterium
TAAAACTACCAAAAACAGACCATTCTCTTGTGGTTTTTGATACCTCAAGCCCAAGAGCAGCTATTTTGGTATTGCTGTTATTTGTAGTATTATGTATTGACCCAGATGAAAAAGATTCAAAGGATAATTCTGGTTTAATTATTAATGAATCCATGTTGCAAAAGCACAATTTTAAAGAAAATAGACATACTGGCAAAATATTCTTAAACCTAAGCATTTTTATTGTCCTGAGCCCCTGAAAATATGCGGGATTGTTTTTAAAATGATAAGAAAATCAAGTTTTATTGACCACTCATTGATGTATTTTAAGTCAAGTTTAACCCAATCATCAAAATCAACTATCTCATTTCTCCCACTTATTTGCCAAAGTCCAGTAATACCTGGTTTCATGTTTAGACGCTTATGCCATTCTGGTTTATACCGTTTAACTTCGCTTGGTATTGGTGGTCTGGGTCCCACGAGGTTCATATCACCTTTTATGACATTGTATAGTTGTGGCAATTCATCTATCGAGTATTTTCTCAACCATTTGCCTACACTTGTTATTCTAGGATCGTTTCCCATTTTAAAAACAGGTCCAGATTGCTCATTCATCTTAGTTAGGTCATTTAATTTTGATTCTGCATCATTTACCATTGTTCTAAACTTATATAGTTTAAATTTCCTACCATGATAGCCAACCCTGACTTGCGTAAAAAAGATTGGTCCATTTGATTCTAGTTTTATGAAAAGAGGCACTATGAAAAACAGAGGGAATAATACGATTATGATTAAAAAGCATATTAAAGATTCAATATAAGTTTTGATTATTAACTTGAATAAATTTTTATCTGTAGGATTAAATGAAATCACAGGAATTTTGTACCACTCATCCATAAACGGTGCAACATTTAAATCTTTAATTCCCTTTGAAAACACATCCATGTTCACTATGATGTGGAAATTTATTCCAAGACTATTTAGATAATCTAGTTTCGCCTCGAAATTATTTATTTTTCTAGGTGGTATTGCAAAGAATACCTCATCAATTGGTTCATCCAAAATGATTCTATCAAAATCATCAATTGATTCAATCTCAATCCCACTGAATTGTGAACCAACTAAATCTTGATCTGGTTCTAAAATTTTTGTCACAATGTATCCATATTCTTCATGACGTCTAAATTCGTCCATCAATTTCTGTGCTCGTTTTTTGCTCCCAATTATCATTATATATCTGGTATTTCTTCCTCTTCTTCTTATGTTCTCTAGATAGAACTTCATAGTCCAGCGTTTAACAACAAGCAGAAAAAAACTAAGAGCTGAAAAAGCTATGATAGTTGACCTATAGAATAATTCTATCTTAGATAAAAAAGATATACTTATCAAAAATCCAAGACCAATTAAAGTAATGATTAACTGGTTAAGTAAAAAAGTTTTATACTCTGTTCTCCTGTAGAGAAATTCTTTGTCATACTTACTAAACAAGAAGTGCCAGAATACTAAAATAACTGGGATCATTATTGGGTGAAATGATCGATGATCAATTATATTTATATTTTTATAATGATAAACTTGTTCAATCACCACTGATAACAAAATCGATGAGATTAGTATTATATAATCTACTAGTCTGTTGAGCAATGCAAATAGCTTAGCTTGTTCTTTGAGCATTATAAATTTATCAGCCTAATTTTTATCAGTTGCGCAAGATCATCATGTAAAATCATAACACAAGTATATTTTTACGAAATATATCAATGATATGTTAAAGATGATAGCTATCTGTAAAATAATTATATGAAAGTGTTGCTAGAGAAAATTATTATGCTTTATTGATACACTTAAAAAAAAGGTCAAGGTATTGTTCTGAAATCTTACCCCACGTATAATTATTTTTAATTCTTTTGACAGCTTTTTTTTGAAATTGGTTTCTCATATTTGGATTTGAAAGGATTTTTGATAGTTTGCTGCTAAGTTGTTTTGGGTCCTTGTCAAAAAATATGCCGCAATCTTTTAAAACCTCTTTGTTAAAAATATTATTTGTCGCAAAGATCATATTACCATATCCCATTGCTTTTAAGAGTGCTGGATTTGTTCCTCCAACTTCGTTTCCATGGATATAAGCAAAGCAATTACAATGCAATTCTTTTATGTGCCCCTCAGCATATATGGGACCAAGAAATATTATTCTGCTGTCATTCGTTTTAGTTAATTCCTTTATATATCTACTCCTGTAGTTTGCACCGCCAGCAATGACAAGTTTTTTATCTGTATCGAGGTATTGCATAGCTCTCACAGCAATATCGGCATTATTTTCTGGTTCTAATCTGCTAGCTATGAATAAATATTTGTCTGGTTTTAATTTATATTCTTTAAGTATGCTATCATCAGTAGACTTCTCTATATATGCACCATATGCGATAAATGTAGAATCAGTTTTATACTTTTCTAAGTAATAATCTTTAATACCCAGCGCATCCGAGACAATTTCGTCCGCGATCTTTGATGAAACCCATTCTGAAAACAAATAATAATTTTTACCGAGAAATCCCCATTTTTTTCTCCGCCATTCAAGTCCATCAACATTTATTATTGTTTTCTTTCTAAATAATTTGAGAATAATACATAAAGGTGCATTTGCAGCGTTCATTATTAAGTAGATATCTGGCCTTAGGAAAAGTGAATGTAGGATTGATAGAAATGTGTGGATAAAAGTCTCGGTAAGCTTACCTTTAATAGTGGGCAGGTGGATAAGTCTAACGCCATTGTAGTTCGAAAGTGAGTCATCAAAATTTCCATTGCGGCAGTATACCGTAACTTTATGTCCTTTTGATGATATCCTAGTTGAGATTTCTTCAGCGCACGTTTCAAAACCTCCATATTTTGCAGGTACCCCGCGCGTCCCGATTAACGCTACATGCATTAAAAAAGCTTATTTTTCCATGTGTCGGGCGTGATATCACTAATTATTTCTAGATCTAAATGATACTTGAAAGGTTTTGGACCACGTTTCTTAATGTATTCAATCATGGCCGATAATCCATCTTTCAATTTTACTTTGCTTTCATATCCAAATAGTTTTCTCGCTTTATCTGCGGAACAGTTAGCAAGCAAGACCTCTTGTGGTCGGCCTTTTTTATAAACTGGATCTAGTTCAAAATCAAGCAGATTTGCAATTGTAACTGCCAGTTCATTTATTGAAATAAATTCATCATCTGGACCAATATTTATTATCTCGCCAGATGCTTTATCATTGGTCGCTAACATTTTTAATATATCAATATCATCTTGAACGAAACTAAAGCACCTTTTTTGCTCCCCATCACCATATATTATAGGCTGTCTTCCTTGAAGCATTAGGTTGATCATAATGCTTGCAACATTCCTATATGGATCATCATATTTTTGCCTTGGTCCGATAATATTGTGTGGGACAGCATTTACATAATCTATGCCATGAATATGCGATAAATTTTCCAATAATAATTCAACCGCAAGTTTCCCGATGCCGTATGGATCCTGTGGCTTAGGAACCATAGACTCTTTAAAAGGCACCTCATCCTGCGTGCCATACCTTGCCATACTAGAGCAGTTTATAAATCGTCCCACATCATTTGCAACTGAAGCGGTAATTAAAGAGGTACTAGCTTGCACTATATTTTTTGTAACTAAATTGGGACTAAAAACGCTTAGTCCTTCATATGCGGTTGCCGCGCAGTGATAAACAACGTCACATTTCTTGGTTATTTTCACCATATAATCATAGTGATTCAGATCATTTTGGTGAAATTCAACATCCTTGGGAACATTATCTAAGTATCCACCAATCAGATTATCACATCCTACTACCTCATGGCCGTCATTTAGAAATTCATCTGCTAAATGACTACCTAAAAAGCCAGCGACTCCACTAATAAACACCTTCATCTAGGTCCTCTTGTAAAAAAATTTTAAATATTCATAAAACTAAAAAAAACTATTTATATCAGAACGTCCAGTTCGATAAAAAAGTCTGTAAAAAGTAATATCTAAAATTAATATTTGTTTAATTGTCCTTAAAGTTAAAACTGCTAATTATTAGAATGAATTGGCTCATTTTTTTTAATAACTTCT
>CAJWHU010000140.1 GCA_913041325.1 uncultured Fidelibacterota bacterium
GGATCAATCAAGCTGGCACAGGGCAGTTTGAGAGAACTTTGGTTATTGCCGACGAATCAAGTTATGTTAGCTATTTAGAAGGATGTACTGCTCCATCGAGAGATGAAAATCAACTTCATGCAGCCGTGGTTGAACTAGTTGCAATGGATGACGCTGAAATCAAATATTCTACGGTTCAAAATTGGTTTCCTGGAGACAAAAATGGAAAGGGGGGTGTTTTCAATTTTGTAACGAAAAGAGGGCTTTGTCATACTCGTTCAAAAATATCTTGGACTCAGGTTGAAACAGGGTCGGCTATTACATGGAAATATCCTTCTTGTATTTTAAAAGGAAATAACTCTATTGGAGAGTTTTATTCAATAGCATTGACCAACAACTTTCAACAGGCGGATACAGGAACCAAAATGATCCATCTAGGGAAGAATACTAGAAGCACAATTATTTCCAAAGGTATTTCCGCAGGAAAATCACAAAACAGTTATAGGGGCCTGGTAAAAGTTTCACCAAGGGCAACCAACGCGAGAAACTTCTCACAATGTGATTCCCTTTTAATGGGGAATAAGTGCGGTGCTCACACGTTTCCTTATATTGAGGCAAAAAATAAATCTGCCCAAATTGAGCACGAGGCAACTACCAGTAAAATAGGTGAGGACCAAATTTTTTATTGTAATCAAAGAGGAATTGACCCTGAAAAGGCAATTGCTCTTATTGTTAATGGCTTCAGTAAAGAAGTACTAAATAAGTTACCCATGGAATTTGCTGTAGAGGCTCAAAAATTATTAGAGATTTCATTAGAGGGTTCAGTCGGATAAAAATAGATAGTAATGCTAACAATAGAAAATCTTCATGCCCAAGTAGAGGGTAAAAAAATACTAAACGGTATTGACTTGGATATAAAAGCTGGAGAGGTACATGCTATTATGGGTCCAAATGGCTCTGGGAAAAGCACTCTATCTGCTGCCATTGCAGGACATCAAGACTATGATGTAACCAATGGAGTAATGATTTTGGATGGGGAAGACTTATCAAAACTTGATGCTGAAGAACGCGCACACAGAGGTATTTTTCTTTCTTTTCAATACCCCGTTGAAATTCCCGGTGTGAGTGTAACTAATTTTATTAAAACGGCAATCAATGCCTCGAGAAAAGGTAAAGGTTTGGATGATATGTCTGCAAATATGATGCTTAAAAAAATTCGAGAAAAATCTAATCTATTGGAGATAGACTCTAGATTTTTATCTCGTTCCCTAAACGAGGGCTTTTCTGGGGGAGAAAAAAAGCGTAATGAGATATTTCAAATGGCAATGTTGGAACCAAAATTTGCCATTCTAGATGAAACAGATTCGGGTTTAGATATTGATGCACTCAAAATTGTTGCAAATGGGGTCAATAAATTGAGATCTAAAGACAATGCTTTTCTGGTTATTACTCATTATCAGCGACTACTTGAGTATATTGTCCCTGATTTTGTTCATGTACTTTTTGATGGAAAAATTGTTAAATCAGGAACTAAAGATTTAGCTGTTGAGCTTGAGGAAAAAGGATATGACTGGATAAAGGAAATGGCTTAGTTTTATGGATTTTAAAGAAAAATTATTAGCATCACATATTGCATTTGAGGGAAGTGTTGACTTTTCAGATCCTGTCCATCAAACTCGATTGGAGTCTCTAAAGACTTTTGAAGAAAAGGGTTTTCCAACTCGAAAAGATGAGGCATGGAAATATACCTCTATCAATGGCTTGGTGCGCAATGATTATGCATTGTTTCCAAAATTTGAAAATACTATTGAATTAAAAAAAGTCAAAAAGTATTTTCTATATGAAATTGACACCTATAAAGTAGTTTTTATGGACGGTGTATACAGCCCTTTTCTTTCCGATACAACTCATGACGGATTGGACGTTTGCCTAATGTCAGCAGCCTTATCAAAGTCTAAATACAGAAAATTAATCGATAGCTACTTCAATAAGACTGCAAATACAAATGATAGTCTAACTGCACTTAATACTTCATATACACAAGAAGGTGCCTATATATATATTCCCAAGAATACTGTAGCTGAGAAACCAATCGAACTCATTCATTTTTCTACTGGAAAAGAAAAATCAGTATGGTTACAACCTAGGAACCTCATAGTAATTGAAAAAAATGCCCAAGTACAAATATTAGAGCGGCACCAGAGTTTAAAACCCCATGATGTCGTTACGAATTCGGTAACCGAAATTTACGCTCATCAGGATGCTTTTTTAGACTATTATAAAATTCAAAATGATTTGCAGACTGCTTCTTTAATCGACAATACCTATATTTCTCAACAAAAAAATAGTAATGTAAGGATGCATACTTTTTCTCTTGGAGGTAAGTTGACGCGTAATAATTTAAATTTCTACTTGAATGGAACTAACGCTAATTCAACTCTAAAAGGTGTAACAATACTTGAAGACAAACAACACGTTGACCATTATACTTTAGTTGATCATATTAAGTCAAACTGCGATAGTCATCAAGATTATAAAGGAGTATTTTCAGAGGGTGCTGTTGGAGTATTTAATGGAAAAATTCATGTTGATAGAATTGCACAAAAAACAAATGCTTTTCAACAAAATAATAATATTCTACTAGATGATAAAGCTACAGTTAATACAAAGCCACAATTGGAAATATTTGCAGATGACGTTAAATGTTCTCATGGGTGTACTGTAGGTCAATTAGATGAGGAAGCGCTGTTTTATCTTCAATCTAGAGGTATTCCAAAAAAAGAAGCTAGGGCATTATTGACTTATGCTTTTGCTAATAATGTGCTAGAAAGTGTCGAGCTAACTATTTTAAAAAAGAGAATTAATATTCTTATTGCAAATAAACTTGGGGTTAAACTAGGATTTGATTTATAAGCAAATGGATATAGACAAAATCCGGAAAGACTTTCCAATTTTAAATAGGAAAGTAAATGGTAAGCAGCTAATTTATTTTGATAATGCTGCAACTTCTCAAACGCCCAATCAAGTAATCAATAAAATTGTTGATTATTATAAAAAATATAATTCAAATATTCATCGTGGAGTTCATGCACTAAGTCAAGAGGCAACTGATGCATATGAATCCGCAAGAAAAAAAATTCAGAAACACTTTAACGCTGCCCATCAACATGAAATAATATTTACATCAGGTACCACACATGCAATAAATATAGTAAGTAGTGGATATACCAATCTTCTAAATAAAGGGGATGAGCTAATTGTTTCTGCCTTAGAACACCATTCCAATATTGTTCCATGGCAAATGTTATGTGAAAGAACAGGCGCAAATCTTAAAGTTATTCCAATGAATGAGGATGGAGTTCTAATTATGGAACAATATGACCAACTTCTTTGTGAAAGGACTAAATTAGTTTTTGTAAACCACGTTTCAAATGCTCTTGGCACTATCAATCCTATTGAAGAAATTATAGCAAAAGCACATAAGATAGGAGCCGAGGTATTAATTGATGGTGCGCAGGCCTCTCCTCACATTAAAGCCGATTTACAAAGTTTAAATGTAGATTATTATGTTACTTCTGCGCATAAAATTTGCGGACCAACTGGAATTGGAATTTTATACGGGAAGGAGAATTCACTTAATTGTTTACCTCCATATCAAGGGGGAGGGGAAATGATTTCTGAGGTAACTTTTGAAAAAACAACCTATGCCGATTTGCCACATAAATTTGAGGCTGGTACCCCAAATATTGCTGGGGGTATAGCTTTTGGTGAAGCTTTGGATTATTTAAATGCTATTGGAATGAAAAATATAGCAGACTATGAAGCCAAATTGCTAAAATATGCTACTGATAAATTAAAGAATATTCCTGGATTAAAAGTTTATGGTTTGGCTAATAATAAGACTGCCGTGATTTCCTTTAATGTTGAAGGAATTCATCCTTATGATATTGGAAGTATTTTAGATAAAATGGGAATTGCGGTAAGAACAGGACACCATTGTGCACAGCCCATTATGGACTTTTATAAAATTCCTGGCACTGTAAGAGCTTCTTTTTCTTTTTATAATACATTTCAAGAGATTGACATAATGGTCGAGGCTGT
>CAJWHU010000141.1 GCA_913041325.1 uncultured Fidelibacterota bacterium
TGAATTTCTTACTTAAATCAATTTCATGCGCACCCCATTTAACTTTCAAAGCATCTACTTGTTCGGCAGCGTGGCGAATTAGATCCTCTACAACATTCATACAATCTTCATAATCCCAATAAGCACAATAAAATTCGAGCATAGTAAATTCGGGGTTATGGTTTCTATCAATACCTTCATTACGAAAATCTTTCGAAATCTCGTATACTTTTTCAAAACCACCTATTATTAACCTCTTCAAATATAGTTCGTCTGCTATTCTCAAAAATAATTTTTGATCTAATGCATTGTGGTATGTCATGAATGGTCTTGCGTTCGCACCACCATAAATGGGTTGTAAAATAGGTGTTTCTACCTCGAGAAATCCTTTTTCGTCCAAAAATTCTCTGAGTGATTTGATTATTTTTGATCGTTTATAAAAAGTATTTTTTACTTCAGGATTAAGAATCAAATCAAGATGCCTATTTCGATATCTCTGTTCCTTATCTGTGAATGAATCGAATAGTTTTCCATCTTTTTCTTTCACAACTGGCAGAGGCCTAATGCTCTTTGATAGGAGGATAATTGAGCTAGCCTTTATAGATATTTCACCTGTCTTTGTTTTAAACACTTCACCGCTGATTCCAATGAAATCGCCAATATCCAGTAGTTTAAAAGTATTATACATGCTTTCCCCTAAACTATCTCGACTAATGAAAATCTGTATTCTACCTCCTGAATCCATTATCTGAGAAAATGAAACTTTACCCATTTTTCTTAAAGCCATTATCCTCCCAGCAATGGTAACATCTTTGCCCTCCCACGATTTATAATCTGATAAAATTATTTTGGTTGAATCTTTTGGAGAAAAGTTCACCGGATATGGATTTATTCCATTATCTTTTATTTTAGACAATTTCTCTTTTCTAAATGCCATAATCTGCTTCAAACTTTTTTTCTGGTCAGACATATAGTTTCCTTTAGGTTTAGTTTCGCTCTTCTATTGAATCTAATAAATATGCGCGAATAAATTTGTTTATATTCCCGTCCATGACAGACTGTGTATTACCAGTCTCTAGTTTGGTTCTGTGGTCTTTTACAAGTTGATATGGGTGGAAAACATATGACCTAATTTGACTGCCCCATCCAATTTCCATTTTTTTATTTTCCAGTTCTTTATTTTTTTCTTTTTCTTTATCTAACTCCAATTGATAAAGTCTAGCCTTCAAAATTTTCATAGCTTGGTTTTTATTCTTGTGCTGAGAACGCTGATTTTGACATTGGGCTACTATACCTGATGGTACGTGCGTTATACGCACAGCAGAATCTGTCTTATTTACGTGCTGCCCTCCTGCCCCACTAGCCCTGTAGGTATCTATCCTGATATCAGATTGCTCTATTTGTATATCAATATTGTCGTCTGCTGAAGGATAAATGAACACAGAAGCGAAAGAAGTATGCCTACGATTATTTGAGTCAAATGGTGACAACCTTACCATTCGGTGCACACCTGCTTCACTTTTTAAAAGTCCAAAAGAATAATCACCCTTTATCTCAAAAGTAACATCTTTGATTCCTGCTTCTTCTCCAGGCTGGTAATCGATTATTTCTAATTTAAATTCTTGCTTTTCAACCCATCTAGTGTACATCCTGAATAACATTTGAGCCCAGTCTTGACTTTCTGTACCGCCAGCTCCTGGATGAATTGAGACTATAGTATCCTGACTGTCCTCAGGTTTTGATAACATCAAACTGATTTCAACTTTATCAATTATTTCTTTATATGCCTCTAACTCACTTTGAATTTCTATAAATTCAATCTCACCTTTATCAGCGAACTCAAATAGTACTTCCATATCATCATGCCGCCTAGATAAATCATCCCAAAGCAAAATTTCTTTTTCTATGATTGTAATTTTTTTAAGAATATTTGAAGCTCTGTTACTATCACCCCAGAACTCTGGTTCAGAAGATTTAATTTTAAGAATCTTTAGATCTGCTGACTTTTTTTCTAAGTCAAAGATGCCTCCTTATACTAAAATCTTTTTCTCTCGCTTGAATGAACTGCTCTTTTAGATCACTAAGTTCCATCAGGAAATTTACCTAAATAATTAAGATAGTTTTAAGTGAATTTCAGGAAAGATCAATCGCCTGAGGAAATAAACAACCTCTCATTTAGATATCGCCTGAGTTTCATTTCGTCAGTGTCTAGATTTGTGAAGCGACCATTCTCAGCAGTAGCGATAGTACCTCTTTCCTCAGATATAACAATGACAATAGCATCGGATTCCTCAGTGATCCCCAAGGCTGCGCGATGCCTGGTTCCCATTTCTGGTAAAATCATTTGACTCTCAGTTAATGGCAAAATACAACCAGCTGCCTCAACAAGTGTGTTTTGTAAAATAACAGCTCCATCGTGCATTGGCGATTCTGGGTTGAAAATTGATAGAAGTAATGGTGCGGAAACTTCCGCTTTTAATTGGATACCAGCCTCTTTATATGAGCGAAGACCAGTTTCTCTTTGAATGATCAAAAGCGCACCCCATTTTTTTAAAGCTAACTTAACTGATGCGTCTACAATAGCCTCTAAGGACCTTGATGTCCCCATTTTGAATATTTTTTGAAAAAACCTTGTTTGTCCGATATAAATTAATAATCGACGAATTTCTGGCTGAAATAATATAACAAATGCCACAACCCATACAGTTTGGAATTGATTTACTAGCCATGACATTGCACTAAGTCCGAAAGAATTGAAGATAAATGAAGAAATTAGTAGAATGAGTAATCCAACTAACATCTGACCAGCACGTGTATCTTTAAAATACTGATAAACTCTATGGAATACCCATGTGACAAGAACTATATCAATAAGGTCAACTAATGTAATGTCTAGAAAACCGAAACTAAAAATCGTCATGTTGTATTCATAATTCTTTCGGTTATTGTAACCACTCTTTTTACCTCCTTCACATCATGCACTCTAACAATTTTCGCACCATTCATTACACTGATGGCAATGGATGCTAAAGTTCCTTCTAATCTGTCATGTACTGGCAAACCAAGAGTCTCACCAATAAATGATTTTCTACTTGGCCCCACAAGGATTATATGCCCCATTTCAGCAAATTTATGGAGTTTTGATATAATTATGAAATTATCTGATACTGATTTGCCAAAACCAATACCAGGGTCAAGTATGATTAGATCCTCTTTTATACCATAATTGACCGAGATTTCAATTTTTTCTAGAAAGAACTCTTCAATATCTTTTATAATATCATTATAGTGAGGATTTTTTTGCATATCAACAGGTTTTCCTTGCATATGCATCAAAATTAATGGCGCCTCATACTCTAGAGCTATTGCTAACATTTTGCTATCAAATGAAAAACTACTTATATCATTAATGATATCGGCTCCATTCTCAACTGCGCATTTCGCAACAGAGGATTTAGTCGTGTCGATTGAGATTAGGATATCTGAATTAAACTCTCTGATCTTTTTTAAAACTGGAATTACCCTTTCCAATTCAATATCAGCTGAGATTGGTAGTGATCCTGGTCTAGTTGACTCTCCACCAATATCAAGTATGTCTGCTCCATCCGCAATCAATGCCTCAGCATGTCTCAGGGCTTGATTTGGATCATAATATAGCCCACCATCGCTAAACGAATCTGGGGTAACATTTAAAATACCCATAATGAGGGTATTTCTATTTTTATCTTTTGTCCATCTTTTGAATAGTTTTATGCGTGATGACTGATCCAATTTAGGTTTTAAGTTCTACTGAGTTCTTTCTGTTTGAACTTCCTACTTTTCTTTTGCTTGATTCGGTTTTGGCTTCTAGTGATTTATGTTTTTTATCTGATAGTTTTAAAACTTTTTTCTGTTTTTTATTACCTGAGTTTTCCGTTTTTCTTTTTGATTGAGTAATGTTTAATGGTCTTTTTATTTTTTGGCCACTCATAATCATCTCTAAATCCTTGGCATCGATGGTTTCATATTTTAGTAGTTCTTCAGACATTTTATGCAGGAGGTCAATATCTTTACGTAGTATTTCGTCTGCAAGCCTCTGTGAATCCCT
>CAJWHU010000142.1 GCA_913041325.1 uncultured Fidelibacterota bacterium
GCTCTCGACATTATTGACTTGGCTCTTAATAACCTAAACTCCCATAGGACTTCGGTTGGAGTACTAGCGAGAAGGTTGGATTACAAAATAGCTGTCAATATTGATTTATCTGTTGAACTCTCGAAGGCTTCTAGTCTGACCCAAGACACTGACTACGCAAAAGAGACAGCAGAATTGGCAAAAAATAATGTTCTTCAACGAGCGTCAATGCACGCACAAGTTTTATCAAAAAATACAAGTGATACCATAAGAACTCTCTTAAGTGGTGATAGCTTTGTGCATAAACAAAATTTTCTTTATTAATTATTATTGGATAGCTTTGTAGAGAAGTAGCGAAGACCCCATCTGCTGCACACCCCAAGAACATACTACGTGAGTACCCCCAGTGGTCTGGCATAAGGGTAGACCAAACGGTAGACCAAAATCATTTAATTGATGTCTAAATCTGTGATGAGCTAAGATAAGAGTAGCCAAGAAAAGCCAATCAAAGCTGGTCGAGCAACTGATTTGTAATCAGTGGGTCGGGAGTTCTAGTCTCTCTGGGAGTACCATAAAACAAGGCAAATCAAATTAACGTTACCGTTTTACAAAAAAACTAAGAAACACAGGGGAAACTGTTAGCTGTTTTTCTCTTCGATTTTTCAAAATTTTCTATCATATAATATTTGTCTAATTACCTAACATTAATATAAAATTTCGGATGATACTAATAATAGGCAAACACTATAAGCGTCTTCTTCGTTAACAGGAGATTTTTATTTCGTTAGAAATTAAATGTCTTATCCAATATTCCTTCCTTTACTTTTTCGATAAGGGGGTAGCTTAAAACTTGCGGCCTTCTTTATGCGAGGGATAGTGGTCTCACATTTTTTCCGCTTTATAAGTTTCAAAGACGCATTGACAACAGTTGGTGCTTCTGGCCCACTAGGTTCAGCTGGAACAATAAGTGCTGTAATGACAAGTACTGGATCGTCAACATTGATAGCTTCATTTAAGTTCAAAATTTTTGAGGTACTGTTTCTAAAAGGGCGGAGGACAACACGACTTCAAAAAATAGAATGACTCAGCTGGAATGGTTATGAATATTTTGATATTCTGAAATTGTTACGATCTATGATAAATGAGTCTTTGTTATTTAGTAAGGAAATTGATTGAGGCTGGATTTAAATTTAATTATTAGATACCTACGAATAGTATCAGGAAGTTTGCTGTTTTTTTACGTAGTTACTCATCTTTCCAATCACTCTCTTGGAATAATTTCAATAGATGCTATGGAGTATGGTCGATCCTTTTTTCTGACTTTCTGGCGAAATTATTTTGTGTCAATAATTTTGTACTCTGCCCTCGCTATACATCTCTTATTAGGTATTTATGCTTTAGCTCGAAGAAAAAATATAAAATTAACAGCTAAGGAGTGGACACGAAATATTTCTGCAGTTTTAATACCTTTTTTTCTAGCGGGGCATCTAAGCATTACTTTATATGGTTCCCGATGGGAGGGTCTTATTGACAACTATTCATTCATGGTGGTGAGCACTTGGGTGTTTGATTTTGCAGGAGTTATATTTCTAATACTTATGCTAATTTTGGTATGGGTCCATGGAGTTATTGGTATTCATGGATTATTAGAATTCAGGAGTTTTTATATCAAGTACAAAAGGCTCATCTTTTCGATTTACTTTATTATACCGTCTCTAGCCATCATTGGATATGTATCGGCTGGATTGGAAGCATTAGATAAGTCAGATAGGGACCCTTCATTTGTTTTAGAGACCCTAGCTAGTTCGAATTTCAAAGAAGCAACAGGCAAACTTATTTTGGAATTAAGCGATAAACTTCAATTTCTACTCTACCCGTCTATAATCGTCGCTATTATCAGTTTTTACTTACTAAGATATCTCTGGATGCGATCTCAAAAAACAATAAGAGTAGACTACATGGACGGCATGAGATCATTTGTGTCGAAAGGTACATCGATACTTGAAACGAGCCAACAGGCTGGTATTACTCATGAGCATGTTTGCGGTGGTAGAGGACGGTGTACTACCTGTAGAGTTAGAGTTCTTTCAGATTTGGATCAATTACCGAAACCTAATCAAATAGAAAGCAAGGTTATCAAAAGATTAGGTTTTGACAAAAATGTAAGGCTTGCATGCCAACTTCGTCCCCAAAGTGACATCAAAATAATGCCTCTTTTAAACCTCAATAAAGAAACAAAGTCAAAAATTCAATTTGCTACTCAAAGAAGTTTGAGTGGCGTTGAATTAGAAACGGTTATTTTGTTTACAGATATCAGAGGTTTCACAAAAATGTCTGACACAAAATTACCTTATGACGTAGTTTACATTCTAAATAAATATTTTAAGTTTGTAGTTGAAAGTATTGAGGATAATGGTGGAAGAGTAGACAAGTTTATTGGAGATGGTGTTATGGCAATTTTTGACACCAGTAACAATATGAATGAAAATTGCAAAAATGCGCTGGTCGCCTCAAGGAACATTTCAGAGAGTCTCAAGTTGTTAAATGAAGAGCTTAAAAGCGAACTCGATGAGAATCTTAAAATAGGTATAGGAGTTCACGCAGGTACCGTTATTCTGGGAAAAATGGGATTTGGTCAGTCCAGTTCAGAAACCGCCATAGGAGATAGTGTAAACATCGCAAGTAGGTTAGAGCAATTAACGAAAAAGTATTCGTGTGAAATAATGATATCCAAAAAATTAGCTGATCTTGCAGAAATAAATCAAAAAAACTTTTCTAAGTTAAAAACAAAAATAAGAGGAAAAGAAGATGAAATGGATGCGTTGTTTATGAAGAATGCCTCAGAAATACAGTTTGGCTAATTTAATAGCCATATTTTTTATAGACTGGTTTCTTTTTTTTATTTTCTTTAGGTGGTTCCTGGTTCATTATAATACTTTCAAGAAATCGTGTGAAAGTTTCTTTTTCTATAAACATAGAAAAGTTACAATTGTTTGTTGACCAATTTTTTTTGTTAACCTTTTTAATGGCTGTCTCAATATCTTGATATTTATTAGACCATAATTTGTCTTCTAGCAGACTGGAAACCTTTTTCGATAAATTTTCGTCTTCAATTTTATAGCCATAAGTCTTTGATTTCTCCTTATCTTTCGCTTGTTTTTTTGCAGAGTTTTTAGGAGAAAAAAGTCTAAAATATGCTACTAAGCTGGAATTTTTGTGAGGAAAGTAGCCAGAGGCTGGATTTTTCATTAGTTCATAGCTATTGCTTACTTTCATCCAATGAAAACCCTTTGGAGGATCAACTTCAAAAAACTTAGCTGTTTCATCAACTCCCACACTAGAATTACCATTATTTTTTTCTTTCGAGTTACCTTTGCCAAATAAACTCATATGAGCAGTTAGGCTTGAATTTTTGTGCTGGGTATATCCATAATATCCATTTTTCATGAGCTCATATGACTGTCCAACTTTCATCCAATGATAGCCTTTAGGAGGATCTACTTCGACCTTATCAGCATTTTGTTTTGCGCTAACATCAAAAAAAGCTAGGTTTAATGCCTTGGCACATAATTCTTTTTTTTCTAAATATTCAGAGAAATCTGAGTAACCTTGATTTTTTGCAAATTTATCAAACCCACCCTTTAAGCCAGCATGCATGTGTGCTTCAATTCCGTTGCTCAAGAAAATCAGAAAGAGACCAATAAGAGAAAAAAATTTCAATATATTCATAACTCAAAGACACTAGCAATCTGAAGTCTAAAAATCAAATTAAGTGTTTAATAGTGATATAAACTTACTAGTATTATTATGAATATGAAAATTAAAATTATAGGTTCAAATAGGAAATAACTGTGTCAGAAAATTCGCAATTGAATAAAACCTATGCGTTGTTGAAAGAAGTGTATGGACCACTTGAAAACTTGTCTCAAACACAATGGTCGCAAATTGAACGGGGCGTAAAAGCATTAATGAAAGAACATGGTCCTGATATTCCCCTTGAGTCTTTGAAAGCCATGAAGCATACCTACGATAATTACCATACTGAAAAAGATGTAGCTCTAGGTTTTA
>CAJWHU010000143.1 GCA_913041325.1 uncultured Fidelibacterota bacterium
GCCTCCTAAAAAAACTATACCCGTTTGCAAAATCTTGGATCCATACTTCTGTGTAAAGAAGCCTTCAGGAAGTTTGTAAATTAAAGCTAAAAGAATTCCAAGAAATAAAGATAACGCTGAGTTTCCAATCCATAAACTTATAGAAAGAACTAGGAGGGTTATAAAATATATCATTGGTTAAAAATTAACTTGAATGCCACCAACAAATTTCAATTTTGAGTCAGAACTTTTTATTGCCTGAAAATAGAAAAAATCTTTAATAATATTAAAGGATAAATATTCATTAGAAATAGTTCTATCAGATTCAAAAACTAAACCGTCTTGGGTATTCATATATAGTCTTTGATACTGCACTTGATCCCTTTTCCCTCCTGAAAGATTAATACTAAAGTCATTAAGATCTATTCCGTAGTTAAATTTTAAAAATTTTGCATGATACTTAAAATTATTATCTCTATAGCGTAAGTTAACAGAGCTTCCCTGTTCTATGAAGTTGTTAATGCTTGTAGAGTTTATTAAGTAACCCATGCTCAATTCTAGATCGGCAATTTCAATAATATTCAATTCAAGAAAAGTTTCATGAATTAATAGAGAAAGTTTCGCATCTCCTCTTCCGAACCACTTTGTACTGCTATTTGAATAAGTAGATACTTCAGATGCTATATGTCCATATCTTAGGCTTTTTTCATTAAAAATAACCCCAAGGTAGTTTCCGTAATGGAGCCCTCTGAGGCGTCCAGCCATAAGAGATAAGTTATTATTGCGAGTAATATATCCGAGCGAAGAGGTGGAAGAATTAGCTTGGTAATGTATTCTGCTTTGATCAGGCATTTCTCTTAAATAATCTCCAAGAAAACTAGCCTGAGTGATTGAATCTATGAAACCTTGAGTCTTTTGAAAAAAATCATCGGCCAGTGCTGATGAGGGTGGATCAAGCAACTGATAGAAATTTGTAGTACAACTCTCTTGACTACAAATCTGGTTGTGTGACCCAATAAAATCGTAATGGTATTTACCATCAATCTCGACAGGCCAAAGAAGTACATCTTCATCCGTATCTACAAAATCATCATAAATATCAAAAGAGGTTTGGTTGTTGAGAAAAACGCTAGTCCTAGTATTGCTATCTACAATATCTAAATCGCCATCATGGTCATAATCTATGATATGGAGCTTACCTTGACCTACCCACCACTCAGAATATGGATTTCCATTGGCATACTTTGCATGATCTGGACTAATACTTGCAGTTACATCTACAAATGCTTTACCTTGCTCATTTTGAAAAAATTGAATAACTCTAGAATGGTAATACGGTTCATGGATTGTAGAAGCAAGTAGAATATCAATGTAACCATCATTATTAAAATCCATGACTTCCATGTCATTGGCATTTCCATTATCTCCAAAAAAATTTTCTGGTAACTCAACATATTGTCTTTTTGTCCAATCATTATTCCCATCATTGAAATAAACGGCCCCAGAGCTATTTTTAGAAAATCCATAACGATCTGCAATTATTGGATTAAACCAGCCTAGAGCAATGTCCCCATAACCATCATTATCAAAATCTCCTATTGTTGCAGTTGTAGGCCACAACTGATCAATATTATTTCCCCAATTGTCATAATCAACCTCTACCCAATAGTCAAACTGAGGTATTAAGTGATTTGCTGTGAAATTCCCTACACCATCATTGATGAGCATCGTAAAAGGAATATTTTCCACGCAACCCGAACAAGGATCTTCTTCACCTCCAAATTTAAAGCCTTTTTTTGTATAGTCAGTAACTGGTACAAAAATATCTAAATCACCATCTCCATCCAAATCACCATACGCAGCATCATGAACAAATATCTGCCCATGACCTGGTTCAAAAAATAACTCAGGCAGATTTGAGAAACTCTTATTAACCAATTTCCCTTCAGCATTACTCAGATACAATATGCTTGTATCATAATAGTCGCTCATACCGTCTCCATTGAAATCGGCTACTATTTTTCCGTTAGTATAATCAGCCTGATTGCCACAAGGATGAAGAGTGCTCTCACTGTTGGAAAGCCAACTCTTTCCTCCGTTAACACAAGGAAACTGACCATCTACAAAGATGTCAGGGGATAATTCAAAATGTCCTTCACCATTATTAATGAAAGTCAGCATAAGATCCTCTAAAACAAAATCCCGGTTACAGCAATTGTTACCTACATAAATTAGATCTGAAAATTCATCTCCATTAAGATCAGCTTCGAACCACTGAGCATTATTTGTGTAAGGACCGGCTTCAGATACTTCATCAGGATTATATGAATCTCCAGGATGTCTAGCATTTGATGTGACACTGAGAAATCCGTAATCCTCTATCTTATATTTATCATTTGATGGCCAGCCAGAAGCTGGGTAATGACTGGTCATAGAATATTCAATAGAAGCTTCTCCCCATGGGGTATTCATTTTTTTTATAAAGCTATCAAATGGTATTCTCAGATCCCTTTCTACTATAGGACTTTGCTCTAAAGCGGGAACAATTTCTTGGCTTGACCCACCTCCACTAGCACAGGAAACAATTAAAAGAAAAGAAAACCCTATGGCAAAGTATTTAGACAATGTTAGCGTTAAGTTTATTTGAAGGAGAGTATAAACCTTATAGGTTTTCTCCAATAGCGGTTAAATTTTAAGAGTAGTAGAATATTTAAATGTATAAAAAATATCTCACTATATTAGTTTTTGTCATGACATTATCTTTGAAGTCAGCTGATACGGCTTCACAAAACATAGATGCACAATTTGATTTACTGGTGCATAAAACACCTACATGTGGTTGCTGTAAAAAGTGGGTTGATCACATGGAAGAAAATGGATTTTCTATAACAACTGAAGATCATCAAAGTCTTACTATGATTAAAGATGATTTACAAATTCAACCGAAATTTAGGTCATGTCATACTGGTGTTTCGCAGGAAGGTTATTTTTTTGAAGGTCATGTTCCAGGCAAATACGTAGCTCAATTTCTTTCTGAGTCAAATCCAGGTGCAATTGGTCTTTCAGTTCCAGGAATGCCTTTAGGTTCACCAGGCATGGAAGTTGATAATCGTTTCACACCTTATGATGTACTTATACATTTCCAAGATGGTACAAGTAAGGTTTATGCAGAAATTAGAAAGTAAAACTAATATGATTTTGAATTCCTTATCAATCCTAAATGATTGATTAAGAGTTAAATAATCATGAAGATAGCTCTATACGGATTCACTCACTCTCCCTGGGTACAAGCAGTCTTACTAGCCTTGCATGACAAAGGAATAGAATATGATCTTTTTTTAAGACCACCTTACAAAGTCTTCAAGCAATGGGGAGTATATATGCCTGCCATTTCTATAAATGATGGTCCTTGGGAAATTGAATCTACAGAAATGTTGGTTAAATTAGGCTATGAGCCTGTTACGACCGAGGAAATAAATGCTGCTAATAATGCATGGCAAGGAGTTCTTCATCGTACAGATAATCCTTTTAATTTCTTCCTATCCTTTGCCCGTGGGGGCCAAGTTTCAAAACCTTTTGTAAATAATGTAGTAAATAACCTTTTGTTGAGCTTTGTAGCCTTTTACATGTTCTTACTAATAAATATTGGAAAATTAAGATTAAAACAACAAGATCCAGAAAATTTTGGGGATCAGTTCATGTATTGGGAAGATTTGATTGATTCGTCCGAAGGCCCTTTTATAGAGGGCAATAAACCAGGTTCAAAAGACATGATTATGTTTGGGATGATTCAATGTCATTCAAGTATTCCTGTTCCAGCATTAGATGCAATTATCAATGACGAGAGACTTCAAAGCCTTAGGAAATGGATACACTGCATGCAAGATTATTTTAAAGAATATCCTTATCTCTATTCTGCTAAGTTTTTCAATTCTGGCGTTTCTGAGGCAGGTTCAGCAAATCCCTTACAAATAATAGTTTTCTTCTTTGGAG
>CAJWHU010000144.1 GCA_913041325.1 uncultured Fidelibacterota bacterium
TAAGTTGGGTTTTTGATAATTCTGTCTTTGGGTTTACTGGACCAGTGGATGGATTTAGAAAAAATACCACCCTAACTATAAGTCCAGGTTATGGATCAAACAATTTAAAATTTCAAACCATAAAATCTGATCTAAGAAAGTATTGGAGGTTTGGAAGAGATTACACTTTTGCTATAAGGGCTTTCCTTGGTACATCACTTGGTGCAAATAAACAAAAGTTTTTCTTAGGCGGGGTGCCTTATCTTGTAGCTGGAAGTGGTGAAACTAACGGTGTTGACGACAACGGTAACTTTAGAGAAATAATTTTAGATGATGAAAATGAATCATTGATTCACGATATTTATTTTACTGAATATGCTTGGCCTTTAAGAGGCGCTCGGTTTGGAGAAAGGTTTGGAGCTACGACATCCTTATTCAATGCGGAAGTCCGATTCCCATTTATCAATTATCTTGCATTAGGATTCCCTTTGAAAATGATTTTTGGAAATATTCGAGGTCATGCGTTCATTGATGTAGGCGCTGCGTGGGATGATTTAAGCGAGTTCACATCTAAAGATTGGCCTTCAAGGTATGGGGGAAATAATTTTGGTATTTACACTCCTGTCGTCTTGACTTCTGGTTTAGGTACAAAAATTAATCTAGGCTATTTTCTACTTAAAATCGAAGCAGCTTGGGATAGAAATAAAAATGGGTATTCAAAGCCTCAATGGTATTTCTCACTTGGTCCTGATTGGTAAAATATAAATTTCCTTCGCCATATTAAGGCTCAATCCTAATGCCCAAAATTAAAAAAGTTTATTTGTGCAGTGCTTGCGGGGACGACTTCCCCAAGTGGAACGGCCAGTGTCCCTCTTGCAATGAATGGGGAACTTTATCTGAGTTTGCTACTTCAAAAAATAAAGTAAAAAGAGACATTAAAGATTCTTATGCTCTAAGCGATATTTTGGATAGTACCCCCTCAGATAGGATTAGTACTTCTCTAGATGAAGTAAATAGAGTTCTTGGAGGTGGAATGTTACCTGGGTCCTTAATCTTATTAGGCGGTAGTCCTGGAGTAGGGAAATCAACCTTAAGCTTACATATATGCTCGGGCTTGAATCAGAAATCGCTCTATTTTTCTGCTGAAGAAAGTGAAGAGCAAGTAGCGATTCGAGCACGGAGGTTGAGAGTAAAAACAGAAAACTTATTTTTATCTGGAGAAAGTGATTTAAATGGAATAATAACACATATGGATCGAATTGCGCCAAAATTTGTAATTATCGACTCAATTCAAACTATTTTTAATTCAGATCTTGATTCTTTACCAGGTTCTCCAAGTCAAATTAAAGATTGTGGACAAAAATTTTTAGAAGTAGCAAAAAATAAAAACATTACTATTTTAATTGTTGGACATGTCACCAAGGAGGGTACGATAGCAGGCCCTAAGATGCTAGAACACTTAGTTGATACCGTACTTTATCTAGAAGGTGATGACAGGTACGAACATCGCATTCTACGGTCTACTAAAAACAGATTTGGAGCAACTCATGAGGTTGGCATTTTTCAAATGGATGAATCTGGTTTAAAACAAATCGAGAATCCCTCTGAAATATTTTTAGAAGAGAGGAGTATTGATGTATCCGGGACCTGCATCTATCCATCTTTAGAAGGGACTAGACCGATTCTAATAGAAATTCAAGCTTTGGTAACAAATGCAAACTACAACACCCCACAAAGAAATGTAACTGGCTTTAATTACAAACGTTTGGGAATGCTTACAGCAGTTTTAGAAAAAAGAATCGGACTTTCTATGGGTACCAAAGATATTTTCGTTAATCTGGTTGGAGGACTTAAGATAGACGACCCAGCAGCAGATCTATCCATCATATCTGCAGTTGCCTCTAGCACAATGGATAAATGCATAGAAAAGAATATTATTCTGTGCGGTGAAGTGGGGCTCACAGGTGAAGTAAGATCTATTAGTAATTTGGAACGCAGGTTAGCAGAGGCATCGTCATTAGGATTTAAAAAAGCAATAGTTCCATCTTTTAGTGTAAAGGCAAAAAAATTAAAAAATAAAAATATAGATTTACACCCTGTCAAAAATGTTAAACAAGCTTTCAAAATACTTTTTAAATAAAGTTTGATTTATACTTTACAAAAAACTGATTCTCAAAGCAGCGCTAGAGCGGGGATTTTAAAAAGTGATCATGGCGCGATTGAAACACCTGTATTTATGCCAGTTGGAACAGTAGGAGCAGTGAAAACTTTCTCTCCGGAAGAACTTGATTCTCTTAATTCCCAGATTATTCTTGGTAACACGTATCATCTCCTCCTTCGACCAGGAATAGACATCATAAATAAAGTAGGTGGATTACATAAATTTACATCATGGAGGAAGCCAATTTTGACGGACAGTGGTGGTTTTCAGGTTTTCTCATTAGCTAGATTAAATAAAATTTCAGACGAAGGAGTTGAATTTCAAAGTCATATTGATGGATCAAGGCATATGCTTTCTCCCGAATCGTCAATGAAGATACAAAGAAACCTAGGAGCGGATATTATTATGGCTTTTGACGAATGCCCTCCAGGAAATACTAATTTAACAAAATTAAAAAAAGCAGTTGATAGAACTTCCATATGGATGAGAAGATGCTCTAATTGGCTTAAGGATAATCCACCTCTTTATGATTATGAGCAAACAATTTTCCCTATTATACAAGGAGGAGTAGATAATGATCTGAGGAAACAGAGTATTGAGGAATTATTACTTTTTTCTAAATGTGGAATAGCAATTGGCGGTCTAGCGGTAGGTGAAGAAAAACAGGCGATGTTGGATACTATTGAATTCTGTACTGAGTTTCTTCCTATTTCGCAACCTAGATACTTAATGGGAGTTGGAAAACCAACGGATATAATAAATGCAGTGCGAAGAGGAGTAGATATGTTTGATTGTGTGTTGCCTACTCGCAATGGTAGGAATGGTCATATTTTCACTTCAAAAGGAGTAATTAATATTCGAAATCAAAAATATAAGGAAGATTTTTCTAAGTTAGATTCTTATAGCTCTCATCAGTGGGGAACCCAATTTTCGAAAGCTTATGTTAGACATTTATTTAATATAAATGAGGTACTTGGAATCAGGATTGCTTCCACTCTGAACTTAGCTTTTTACCAAGATCTTATGGTATCGATTAGAACTGAGATTAGAAATTCTACATTTGAAGAATGGTCTCGAAAAACTTTAAAAGAAATGAAACATATGAAAGGTATGTGATGGCAAAGATATTAGTGCGAGTGATTGATGCTTATATATATAATTATAAGAAAAATGAGTTAAAATTTTTAATTTTAAAGCGTTCAAAAACAAAAATATATGAGCATCTTTGGCAAGGGGTAGCAGGTAAGATTGAAGAAAGAGAGACTGCTTGGCAAGCTGCAATAAGAGAATTAAAAGAAGAGACAGGGCTTAAACCACATAAAATGTTCGTAGCTGATCATATAAGTAGCTTTTATGAAGCTAATTTCAACAGAATAAATCTTGTGCCAGTATTTGGGATAGAGGTAAAAGATACTAGTGTTACCTTATCTGAGGAACATTGCGAATATAAGTGGCTTGAGTATCATAAGGCATATCATACGTTGACGTGGAACGGACAGAAGAAAGGTTTAAAAGTTGTTCACGAAATGTTAAATTCTAAAGATGATAGAATGAAATGGTCTGAAGTATTAACAAAAAAAATAATGGAGTAATCAATGTTAGAAAAAGGCACTAGCGCACCAGATTTCAAATTAGACGATCAAGATGGGAATCCTGTAAGTCTTTCTGATTTTAAAGGGAAAAAAATATTGTTATGGTTTTACCCCAAAGCAAGTACCCCGGGGTGTACAATTGAGGGGCAAGAATTCCGTGATGAGTTTACAAAATTTCAAGAAAAAAATACTGTAATATTGGGGATGAGTGCAGATTCAGTTAAA
>CAJWHU010000145.1 GCA_913041325.1 uncultured Fidelibacterota bacterium
AGATTTCATTGCATGCACAATTACCTTGGGAGCATTTTTGGATAGGCCCGCATATATTCCTCCAGTGTGAAACCATTTCGATCCAAGCTTTCCAAACACATATTCCCAATCTATGTTGTCATGTCTTAGTTGAGAAATTGCAGTATTCCCGCGGTCTGAGCATCCCAACGCACCTCTTACTCCAAATCCTTTTTCTAAAAAGTATATGCCATTTCTTGATGATTTTCCACTACCATCAAAGTCTAACCAGTGGATTAATTCCGTATTTACTCCCCCTTGCATTATAAGATCTTTCACGAGGTATCCGATTTCATTTGCGACCAATGAAGTAATGATTGCACTACGTTTTTTGAAGCATTTAACAAATGCTCTAGAAACATTATACTCTCCTCCACCCTCCCAAACTGTGAAAGATCTAGCGTTCCTAATTCTGCCATCACCAGGATCAAGTCTTAGCATCACCTCACCAAGGGATATTATATCATAATTCAGGTTTTTAGAATAATCAAATTTCATATTCAAAAAAGAGGATTATCGAATGGATTCTAATTTTTTCATTACGTCACTAATGTGGTTTTTAAGCTTATCAGACTGTTCAGAAGCTACTAATTCTTCTGGAAAAAGTTTAGAACCCATTCCAAGACAGTACGCTCCAGCATTCATCCATTTTCTCATATTATCAGTTTCAGTCGTAACGCCACCAGTAGGCATAATCTTTAGCGATGGACATGGAGCTAATACAGAAGAGATAAAATTTGGTCCATAAACACTTCCAGGAAAAAGCTTCACCAATTTAGCACCATATTTTACAGATTTAATCATTTCCGATAGCGTCCCACATCCTGGGATCCATGGCACGTGATTTTTTTTACATACTTTACCGATTTTTTTATCCATAAATGGAGATACAATAAAATCTGCACCTAAATCAATAAACTCTTTAGCATCTTCTACAGTTTTTATTGATCCTACTCCAAATTGAATATCACCATTCGTTTCTAAGTCTTTCTTAATTATCGAAAAATTATTTTTTGAAGATGCCCCCCTATCTACAAACTCAATAACTTCTAATTCGTTTGCTAAACAGGCTTTGACTATATTTTGGCATACTACTAAATCCTTATTAAAAAAAAGTGGGAGCAGTGGCTTATTTTTTAGTTTATTTAAAAATTTAGGAAGTTTTGGTGTCACTTTTTTTAAGAATTTAAGATTTATTTATTTCTATGTAGAATTAATTTATTTTTTTAAGATTGGTATGTAAGTTACCGGTAAAGCAATTCTTAAACAATATAGATTACTTAAGGAGCTATGATGAGCAATAAAACTACATTATTCAATGCAAGCCCTAGTAATTTTAATATCCTCTTAATTCGTATCTTTGTGTTTATTTTGTCTGCTTTTTCTTTTTCACAAGGCTCAAGCAAAATAAAAGGGTCTGTCGTTGATATTCAAACTAACAATGGACTTGCAGGCGCAAATGTATTTATTGAGGGCACTGCAATTGGAGATGCATCTGATGTGGATGGAAAATTCTTAATTACGAACGTTGAACAGGGGACATACAACCTTAAGGCTATGTTCTTAGGATATAAATCGAATACGGTCACTATCCAGGTATTAAAAAATGAGGACCTACAAATAGATATAGAATTGCAACCCGAGGTCATAGAAGGTGCGGAAGTGTATGTCACTGCTCAGGCTCTGGGACAAGCTTCAGCAATCAATCAGCAATTATCTTCAAATAGTATAAAAAGTATTGTGTCAAGCGAGAGGATAATGGAACTGCCAGATGCTAATGCCGCTGAATCTGTGGGTCGATTACCAGGGATTTCTCTAAAAAGAAGTGGTGGCGAGGGAAGCCAGGTAGTTATTCGAGGACTTGCCCCAACGTATAATTCTGTGACTATTGCAGGTCAAAAAGTTGCTTCAACGGATCTGGATGATAGAGGGGTGGATCTATCAATGATATCCCCAGAGATTTTAGCTGGTATTGAAGTCTCAAAGGCGCTTACACCAGATCAGGATGCAGACTCATTTGGGGGCTCCGTAAATTTTAAATTAGCTGACGCTCCAAAAGGAGGTTTTAAATCTAATTTTAGACTACAAACAGGATACAATAACCTTAGGGGAGAAGGTGGGCTTTACAAAGGTAGTGCGACTTTTACAAATCGGCTATTTGACGATAGATTAGGATACATGTTAACCTCTAGCATTGAAAAAGCATTAAGGGGTAGTGATGTTTATGGCGCGACGTATTATCTTGTTCGTGAAGCTAGAGAAGATGAGGAATATGCCCCTATATCTATAGATCATTTAAATTTGAAATATGTGGAAGAGGTAAGAAATCGTTTTAGTATCGGGCTCGTTAACGACCTAGTACTAGGGAACAATAAATTTGTCATGAATAACTTTTTGAGCACCTTAAAAAGGGATGAGGACATATACACTAACAAATATGATAATTGGAACAACTGGCATGAAAGAACTCTTGTAGATAGAGATATAGACTTGAAGATTCTTACCAACTCCCTCTACGGGGAGCATATTCTTTACTTTGGATTAATTGACTGGAGGATTGCTAATTCAAGTTCTATCAACAGACATCCATCAACGCGTGAATATCGCATGCAAGAGCAAAGTGCTTTTCTACAAAGCCTATTACCTAATGAAGTTGTACACGATACAAATTTAATTATTGCGGCCAACAATGACCTTGACGAAACATTTTTATATCAAGGTGAATTATATAAGGAAAAATCAGACGAAAATGATTTTAGTCTCCAGCTTAATTATAAATCTCCATTAGCTATTAATAATAACTTTGCTAGTTATTTCAAAATTGGGTATAAATATTCAAACAGATCTAAAGACAGAGAAAGTAAAGACTTTGATGCTAGACTAGACAAGCCTAATTCAGGATTTGAAACTAACCATACTCAATATGGGAACGAAGATTTTACATTTCAATGGTTCAATGGACAGCCATCTATATTCAACTACTTAGATGTTAATTTTTCACCACGAAACTTTCTTGATGGGCAGTATGAATTTGGACCAAGAGTTGATAAAGCTGAGCTCAATCATTTGCTATCAAATTATCTCCTAGATTCATTATATACCCCATCTATTGACGCAATGCTTGACGACTTTAATGTGAAAGAGGAGATTGCATCCTACTACATGATGAATGAGATTAATTTTGGGAAAACGCTGATGTTGCTAAGTGGTATTCGTTATGAAAAAACAACAGCTGATTTAACGGGAAGGAGAAACGCAACAATAATAAACGAAGATGGTATTACTGTTAGAACAGTAGCCGACACAAACTCGATTGCTGAATACGAAAATGTATTCCCTATGATTCATTTAAAATATAAGCCTTTAGCATGGTTTGATATTAGGCTCGCATATACTGAATCAATTTCACGGCCCCAGCTGAAATATATGATCCCAAAGTATAAGGTCAGTGCATCTTCAAACACAATAACACTTGGGCGCCCAGATCTCAAACCACAGTTATCTACTAACTATGACCTTTTTCTATCGTTTTACGGCAGAAAAATCGGATTGTTCACCCTTGGCTACTTCAAAAAAGACATCACAGATTTAGTTTTTGAGAGGGCAGGTCATAAAATTTTAGATGCTGAGGAGGAAGGGTATCCTGCCGAATGGCAGGGGTCAATTTTAGATCAAGCCGAGAACAGCCCTTTTCAAACAAATGTTGATGGTTTTGAGATTGAATGGCAAACCCGTTCTTGGTGGTTGCCAAGCCCTTTTGACGGATTTGTGCTTAATATGAACTACTCAAAAATATTTTCTGAAACCACATATCCAAGATCTTTTGTTGTTAATGAGCAAATCTCTACGTTTCCATTTATTATTGTAAGTGTTATAGATACTTTCCGCACAGGGGCAATGCCATTTCAGGCAGATGATATAGCAAACATATC
>CAJWHU010000146.1 GCA_913041325.1 uncultured Fidelibacterota bacterium
ATAAGTATGGTGTTGATCCTGTAAGATATTACTTAATGCGAGAAATGGTTGTTGGCCAAGATGCAAATTTTACTCTTGAATCGTTTATTCAAAGATATAATAGTGATTTAGCAAACGATTTCGGTAATCTTCTTAGTCGTGTCACTACACTAATTCATAAAAATTACTCAGGAGAAATTCCAGACCCAGGCAAACTTTCCGATCAGGAATTATCTATAAAACATAAGAGTGAGCACCTGCAGAGCACAGTAAAAACTTTAATTGATGATATGAAAATAAATGAAGCAATAGAGCAAATTATGCAGTTCATTAGAGATGTTAATAGATACATGGAACGAAATGCACCGTGGAAGGTGGTTAAAGATAATAAATTGGAAGCAGGCAGGATTTTATATACAGCAGGCGAAGCTTTAAGAATAAGTGCTATTTTATTATCTCCCATCATGCCAAATCGCACATTAATTCTACTAGAGGCATTGAGCAGTGAGAAAAATGAATGTTCCTGGGGGGGACTATCAGTTGGGACACAACTGAAACAACATACTCCTCTTTTTCCTCGAATAAAGTAGCGTATTAAGTTGCTTCAGGGATGTACCAAATATTCTTTTTAAGATCTACCCCCCCTTTTATTTCTTCAATCACTACTCTATCTATTATTAAAATCGCTCTCTTTGCTAATAATTTGAATGTGTCCTCTCCCTGAACTCCGGGAGTCATATCTATGAAGTTTTTTCTTGTTCTATGTATCCAGTAAGTATCAGACATCTTATTATTATTAAATACTTTATGAATTTTTTCTTTTCCTAGAATGAATCCTAATAGTCCACCCCAAGTAGCTGTAGGGTTATCAGAATCCCATCCTGCAAGAGTACCAATTTGTATAGTACGTTTAAAATCACCTCCTCCATAAAATAAACTAATGAGGCTAGCAGCAAAATTGATTCCTGAATCAAATGGGTTTATGTAGGTATATCCGTCATTACTATTTAACTGATATCTCACATACACTTGATCTCTTGTTTTTTCCCAATTGTTCTTATCCGGATTATCTAGGTATAACTTTCTAACATAATCATAAATTCTTGCAGAGTAAGAGTCCTCCGGTAATAATTTGCGAGATTGACTTGCTAGCCAATCGATTTGATCTTTAACACTTAGTTCAGAATCAACTTGGGATGCAAGTGAGTGCATGGAAACATAGAACTTAGATACCCATTCAGAATCAAATTTACTGGTAACACGAATTGGTAAATGAGCCATTTTTAAAGCTATATCATTTCTAATAGGACAAAGAACACCGAAAATTTCGGTTGTTAGTTGCGCATCAATCATTGAATAATTGGAGTTATTTTCTGGCTCGCTTGTTTTGGGAGGGAGCATTCCTTTTAACATTAGATAATATGCTGTCTCATTTGAAACCCAAAGAAAATTTTCTCCTGAGGGTGCATTTTCATTTGAGTAAATATGATTAAGCCAACCATCTCTAATTTGTTTTGGAGATAATATGCTAGTATTATTAACATCTATCAAATGCTGATACATATATTCAATATCAGTATCATCATCTGCTCCCCAGGGTTCATCCTCGTTTAATATAAAAAAATCTATAACTTTATTTTTAGCTGAGCTATAGTGCCCCCAAATATTTTTTTGATCAGGTTTCTGCCAATCTTCGTCAGTATAAAATGGAGGCTCTACCTTATCCATTTCCGTGATAAGGCCTGTCCAGTTTGCAATAGATTGTCCAAGCCAGAAGCCTTCGAGCTTGTCAATATAATTACCCCGGGAAATTATCATATCGGTTTTTGAAGATGTATATACGGGATAGTCTAACTCTGGATCAAAGAATAACTGACTTTCTTTTTTTACGCAACTGTTGAAAAAGACTATTAAAAGAGAAAAGTATTTTAAATAAATGGAAATTAGACGCTCTAATTAGATAGGTTTTATTACTGTTCTATTTTCACGAGTAAAATAAATAGTTACCAACATTGAAATCATAAAGTAAAAGCAGATCAAATATAAGCTCAAATCTGTTAATCCAAACCAGGAAAAATTTTGGACATAGATAATAAGTAGGGCAAAAAACATTATAAAAGATTCAAGTAATACAGAATACTTATTTTTATCCATTAATGAAGTATAGGTGAAGATATGGCCCATTATATGAAAGCCGTAAAAATAATTTAAAAAGGGTTTTTGTTGGTGCATTATCGAGAAAAAATGAAATATGAATCCTATACTTATAATTAGTTGGATATATGACCAGATCATCAAAGAGTTCGAAATATTGGTATTATATTTTTGATATTCTTTTATATTTTGTATTGTATAGATAGGATGTTTTACCCTTACATCCTCAGGTCGCCATCCAGTAGGCATGAACCAAATTCGAATTTTATCCCATGTATATTTTGTTCGATATGCATCTTGGATAAGTTGCCAAAGGTGTTTGAAGTTAATTAAAATTGGATTCCAGGTTTTGGCTGGTCGCAAGATACCATAAATAGGCTCTACATCTTTAAGTTCCTTTTGAAAAGACCCGAACATTTTGTCCCAAATGATAAGTATTTGGCCATAGTTTTTATCTAAATATTCAGAATTGATTGCATGATGTACCCTGTGATGTGAAGGTGTCACAATAAATTTTTCTAAAAATCCCAGACTACCAATGATCCGAGTATGGTACCAAAACTGCATAAATAAATGAATAGGAGCTAATATTGAAAATATATGTGAGGGGATTCCCAATATTGCTGCCGGAATCATTAACAATGCACTGAAATGTATAGTTTCTGAAATGCTCTGGCGCAGTGCGCAAGATAAATTAAACTCTTCACTACTGTGATGAATTACATGTCTATTCCAAAAAATATTCACTCTATGGTTTAATCGGTGCATCCAATACCCGGCAAAGTCTTGGACTAAAAATGCAAAAAATACAGCAAGCCAAATAGGTTCTAGTTTATAGACTGTAAGATGTTCAACAAGCCAGCTGTAGCTTACAAGAACAAAACCTATCTTAAGGCTATCTTTAGTAATATTAGACATCCCGGAACTCAAGCTAGAAATAACATCAGCTGATCTATTTATTTCTATTCCAGTTCTTTTTGAAAAATACCATTCTAAGATTATGAACGCTGAGAATATAGGAATAGCTATAAATAGTGATTGTGTGTAAAAACTCATATTTGAAAAAGCTAATTATTTTTTAATAAATAAACTTACAAAAGAAACAAGTTTCATAGTGGATATGATTATAATTTTAATTGGTTTTATATCATCCTTTTTTAAAAAAAGTAAATAAATGTTAACAGATACCCATTGCCATCTTTTTTATGAACAAATAAAAAACGATCTAGAATCAGTTTTGGAGAGATCTAGAAAGTTAGGAGTTAACCGATTCATTTGTGTAGCAACTAACTTAGATGATGCGGAGGAGTGTTTGGAACTTAGCCAAAGGTACGACTGTATTTATGCTTCTGCAGGCATTCACCCCCACGATTCAAAAGATGCTCCCAGCAACTTTAAAGAAAAAATTTATGACTTTATGAAAAATGAAAAAATGGTTGCTTTAGGTGAGATGGGTTTGGACTATTTTAGAAATGTATCTAGTCCAAAAATCCAAAAGAGAATTTTTAGGTCCCAAATGGAAATTGCCAAAGATTTAAACATGCCTGTTATATTTCATAATAGAGATGCCGACGAAGACGTCCTTTCAATACTGAAAGAATTTCCAGGTGTTGAAGGTGTAGCCCATTGTTTTTCGAGTACAGAAGAAACAGCGCGAAAATTTATCGAGTTAGGATATTACATTTCATTTTCTGGCAATATCACCTTTAAAAATAGCCATTTGCCTGAATTCGTGGGAAAGTTGCCTTTAGATCGTATTCTTGTTGAAACAGATTGTCCATA
>CAJWHU010000147.1 GCA_913041325.1 uncultured Fidelibacterota bacterium
AGGCCTAGGTATGCAAAAATACGTCTTTTTTTTATTTCATTTCCGCCTATGTTTGGGCAAGTTAGCTTTTGGTCCATTTATAAAATTCTTAATATATTTTTAAACGTAATGATATTCTTGGCAAAACACCACTAACTTTAAAATAAGAACATAGTTAAAGTACCAAAATTTTGAATGCATAATAAGAGCAATATCCAAAAATTCATATTTTCAACATTGCTAATAGTAATACTTTTATCTATTCCCGTTAAGGCTTTTGGTCAAAAAATTCCAAAAAACGATTATTTCATAACTGCGTTACAGCTCTCATCCTTCCTTTATTTACAATTCGGGCTGGAAAATAGTCCGAAAAATTTAGTTGGCTCTGGTCCTAATTCTTTTGACAAATATTTTAGGAAAAGATTACTTTGGGAAAAGAACCAGATTGACCGCGCTGAATATTTAAGCGATGTGTTTCTCTATGGCCTATTTGTTGGCAGCATTCCATTGACACCAGTTGTAAATAAAGATAAATATATGGAATATTTTTTGACAAATCTTCAGGTCATATCATTAAATGGAATTATAACCAACACCGTCAAAATACTATCTAAGAGACAGAGACCCGATGCATACTATAAAACAAGAGAATATAAAAAGGATCAGTTTAGATCTTTTTTTAGCGGGCATACAAGCACAGCATTTGCTCTTGGTACCTCATCCGCTATTTTGGTATCCAGATATTATCCAGAAAAAAGGAACGTAATTTGGGCCAGCGCTCTTGGAATTGCTTCATGGACAGGATACTTGAGAGTTGCAGCCGATAAACATTACGTGACAGATGTATTAGTTGGGGGCATTGTTGGATCATTTGTGGGTGTTCTTGTACAAAACAGTAAAAACAATAATTTCTCAATTATACAAACGAGGTCCAACGAACATAAAATGATAAGATTTTCAATCGATATACATTAAAAACGCAAAGCATCTGAATTTTTTAGATGGATTGTAGCTGCTGGCCTTCAATAAAATGCTATCTAGTCAAGGCTTGGAGCCAGAGTCCATGATTATCCTGGAAGGGATTGCCCAGTGGTTGCCATCCATCTTTCATAAGTCTATTTACCTCATCAATTAGCGCCGTATCTCTCGATGTAAATAAACCATCACATTTCACAATTGTATACTCTGTTTTCATATAACCCTCTATTTTAAATTATTGCAAATGACTAAATTGCTGATAACCAGACCATATTTTTCAGAATGGATTTTTATCTAAAATATCTATTATTTCTCTATTCTTATGGATAGTTAGGATTAGCTAGCTCCTCTTCATAAGGAATCGGTAAATAATGCCAAGTGTCTGAATCAATAAGGTGCCAATCTAAAGTCTCTGAAAATCTGTTCTGGTCAATTAGGCGTTGTCCTTGACAGAATAATTCCTTGTCTCTTTCTTCTATCAATACCTCCAAGTTTGTTTCTGATAATGGACTAATTCCGTATGCCGCTCTAACGGCATTGATAGCATCAGTGGCACTAATACCCGCATTTTCACCTCTGATAGATAATTCAGCAAGCATCAAGTGATTTTCCTGCCAATTAATTATTGGTATGGGAGTATCGGCGTCTGGATATTTTGTTTGAAAATAGCGCACATAACCGGTCTCTGGAGCCATCGAGGCTATTGAAACACTTAACCTTGATGCCTCCTCAGGCTGATCTGGCGGGTTGTACATACCATCACCTTCTCCAACATCGTAGCCACTAATTGCGCAATCATAAAAGGTTTCATCAACGTCCCAGGTGCCATTTTGGTTGTCATCGCTAAAATCTTCTCCTAACATCAGTTTAAAGCGAGAATCGAGAGTATACCGCGTTCGATTATTTCCAGCTTCGTACCAGTACCAATTTGGCCACGGATCCTCTAAACCTGGTAATGCTTCAAGTGGAATATCGTTCTCCTGCAGCCCCATAAGTGCATGAGTAGTGGCTAGAGTGTAATTTTGGCTATATAGATGTAGCCTGCCAATTAGAGAGTTAATGACCCTCAGATCATATTCACCTGCATAGACAGACGCAGAATCAAAATAAGATAATGCCATTGTGTAGAGATCAGATGTTGGAATAAACGGGCTCTCATTGAGCGTTGCGCCTCCTTCCGTTGGATAAGAAGGTCCCCGGCCAAAATATGTTCCCAGCAAATAACAAGATAACCCTTGATACAAATAGGCTAGATGATAAGCATCTTTGTTTTCAGTGGGATCAGCATATAGATCGTCTAATTTATCTTTTAGAGACTTTGCTGATCTCCATGATTGGGCAACTGCCTGGTACGGACCTGCGTAAGACCCAACAGTAGGATCGTAGTATCCATTATCTAAATATTCTCCTCTCACATCAGTTGAGCCTTGAACTTTTCCATCATTCACTAGAGCATCCGATAAGAGGTCAGCCCATAGGGACACGTACCCATGTGCTCTGGAGTAATCATTTTTTACTCCATTACTTAAAAATGATATGTTATCTATGTTAGAGATGTCTTCATCATTCACATATGATAAAGAAGAACCTGATTTTTCAACAAAGCTTTCGCATCCGTATGTAATTAAAAATATAACTAAAGGAAATGTGAATTTGATCATAATTAAAACCTTATGTTGAAACCTATATTATAGACAGTCGGATATGGCATGGTGTGGGCCTCAATGCTTCTATAACCCGTGCTAGTGGTGCCTATTGGACCAGTAATGGCTCCGGCAGTATTCAACTCTGGGTCCACACCCACTGTTCCTTTGGGTCTCCATATTTTAACATTTTGGGCGGAGACAAAAATCCTAAGTCCTGATATTGCACCATCAATTTTTAACATGGGCAGGTATCGATCCAGGTTTATTCCCATATTTACCTCCCTCAATCTTGTGTAGCTACCATCTTCAGTATAGTTTGTAGATACACCAGGGTGTGCGTTAGCGAAATCCTCAGTAACTCTCTTCCAGTCCTCTTCCTTTCCCTCAACAGGAATCGGTAATACTACAGCCCCATTTGATGCCTGCATGACATCATAATCAATCGTTCCAACGATTTCGCCCTCTTCGATAAGTGGGGTAACACCCCTTGTCATATTCTGTGGAATAAAGTTAATTGATGCAAATAACTCATCAAGGCCGAGTTTTTGCATAGCAGCTAACCAACCAGTGTGTCCATTATTGTTAGGGCCTGTTGCCCACCACATTCCACCAACAGCTGATGAAAAACCTGTTTTTCTTTCTAGCAACATAAAAAAATCAAAAATCTTATAATCTCCGCTAAACGAAAGGTTTCCCACATGCTCCGGAACTAACCTTCCAATGTAACCATCATCCTCAAGCAGAATGCCGTTTATTGGATCGAAATAGGGTACTTGACCCTCTTGACCAAGAATGGCTAAGTCAAATGTGTCTACCTTAGTTCCCACGACTTTTTTTCCCCACAATGAGTATTTTGGGTAACCTTCTCTTATTGTTACCAAACCAAAATTATCCATTATGGGATCACCCATTTTATTAATGACATTATCATTCCAGCTGTAAGACCCCGAAATATCAAGATTTAAATCTTTTGTCCTGATAGCAGATATTCGCACAAGCGCCTCAAGGCCTCTCATTTCCATACTTCCAATGTTTTCAGGCCTAGCAAGGCTTCCATAGCCTAATGACGGAGCCAACGGCCTGTAAATGACGGAGTTATTTGCTCTTTGGATGTAAGAACTCATTTCAACAGATAGAAAGTTATCCCAAGTCAAATCTACCCCGTATTCTAGCTCTTTAATTCGCTCGGGATTTATTTCTGAATTTCCAACTTTGGCAACGGTTGCACCTGACCCGTTTCCACCTACGCTTCCCGACCAGAGCAATGCCTCTCCGTCAGTATATCCCG
>CAJWHU010000148.1 GCA_913041325.1 uncultured Fidelibacterota bacterium
ACGGGCGCAGTTGGAGATTTTAGTATTAAAGCTATAGTTGATACAAATATTACAAAGCAAAATGATGCGATCACTTACAAAATCCAATTATTCGGAACTGGCAATATCGGACTTTTTCAACTTCCTAAGGTAGAGTTTCCAAAAACTATAGAGGTATTTACTCCAGATGAAATTGTTGAAAAAGACGATTTTAGAGACAAAATGACGGGTGAACAAATTTGGGAATATATTCTGATACCAAGGGAAACAGGGAAAATAAGTTTACCACCTATTTCTATGTCGTATTTTAGTCCTGCTTCGGCAAATTGGGTAAGAATTAGTACGAAAAGCCTAATTTTGAGCGTTGAGAGAGATGATAAAAATCTGTCAAGTAATTTTGGTATAGGAAAAAAAGAAATTGAATTACTAAATAAAGATATAAGATTTATACGCAACAATATTCCCAATTTCAAAAAAATGGGTGATTCAGGCAAGAATACTAATATTATGATTTACTCCATATCCATTTTTATGCTTATTTTACCAAAATTATTGGCAAAGTATTCAGGGTATAGGCTAGATACGGAGGGTGGGAGAAGAATGCGTAATGCATACAAAAAATCTCTTAAAACATTGAGGCAGAATAATTCCATGGATCATTTTGAAACCGCAAATGATGCCTTACATCTTTATCTTGTGGATAGGTTCAACCTGCAGGAAAAAGTTTTGGATAAAACATCTATTAAACTTTTGTTAGATAATAAAATTAGTTCCGGTTTACAGCAGAAATTGCTTGAGATTATTGAAACCTTTAATGAAGCAAGATTTTCCCAATCGTCAAATGTTAACGGTATAGATCCCATTAGGGAAATGGAGGAACTTCTAATGAGCATAGATAAAGAGCTAAAGTGAAATATCTTTTAACAATATATTTGCTTCAAGTTGGCAATCTGTATCAGACTATTCAAGATTATTATTTGAGCGGTAATGACGCCATCATGAAAAGCAATTATGATGAAGCCATTGATAAATACATGAACATTTTAGATTTTGGTTATGAATCTAGTGATTTGTATTACAATCTAGGTAACGCTTATTATAAAAATGATAACATTGGTAAATCAATTTGGGCATATAGTAAATCTCTGATGCTGAACCCTCGAGATAGTGATGTAAAATATAATTTGTCTATTGCAAAGGCGCGGGTGATTGATCATATTGAGCTTCCTAAGAATTTAGTTTTAATTGAGATGTATAGAGATCTAAGAATGTACTTAATAACAAGCGAGTGGTTTCTATTATGCTCCATACTAACCGTTGTTACCTGCCTCATTCATTTGATGTTAAGTGCTAAAATTCTAATAGCTAATACTTTTGATAAAATAAAAATTTTCCTTATTGTGTTAAACTTATTTGCTCATTTCATCGGGTTTGATAGTTATTTATCTAATAGCTATGCAAATAGTGCAGTGATCGTCGAAAACTTTGTCGACGTATTTTCGGAGCCACGCATAGACAATGATAAACCTCTATTTAGGATTAACGAAGGAACTATTGTTGGTATTTCAAATAGTCAAAATAATTGGTCTGAAATTTCTTTAATTGATGGTAAAAAGGGTTGGGTTAAAGATGGTTCGATACTGGTTCTGAAATGAGATTATTTTATATCATAATTATAATTGCAACATGCATAAATGCGCAAGATTCATTATTTTGGTTTGACATGACTACAGTCAGAGATCCGATGCCCAAAACACCCAAAGTCATGGACCAAATATTTGAAAAATCCCAAATAAAATTAATTGATTCTTTGAAGACAGTGCGTGTGACTACCTCAGATGGTTTCAGATTACAACTCTATGAAGCATCTCTCGTAGAGCATGCAACGCAGAAATTGAAAAATTTGGAAAAAGTCTTATCAGATTCTTTGTACATGGTTTTTGATGCACCATTATATAAAATACGCTATGGCAATTTTCCTACAAAAGCAGAAGCAGAGAAAAGCAGGAAGCTGCTAGCCAACAAGGGTTTAAAAAATGTTTGGATTGTTAAAAGCCGAATAGAGCAAATAGATACGGAAGCTAAATAAAGCACTATTCAAGCATACATGGAAATTATATTCTAGCACTAATTTATGGCAGGGCATAGTAAATGGGCAAATATAAGGCATAGGAAAGGAGCTCAGGATAAAAAGCGGTCAAAAATTTTTACTCGCATCGCTAAAGAGATCACAATATCAGCTCGTATTGGTGGAGACAACATTGATTCTAATTCGAGACTTAGAAGGGCAGTATCAAACGCTAAATCAAATAATATGGCATCTGATAAAATTGAGCGAGCCATAAAAAAAGGTATTGGCAATATTATGGGGGCAGTATATGAGGAAATCATCTACGAGGGTTATACCCCAGGTGGAGCAGCAATAATTGTGAATGTTATTACTGATAATAAAAATAGATCGGTGGCTGATATAAGGTATATATTTAATAAATATAATGGTAACTTAGGAGAAAACGGAAGTGTCGCTTGGATGTTTGACACTAAAGGGCAGATCACAATCGCATCTAATTCCCATAACGAAAATAAAATTTTTGAAGAATTAATTGAATTAGGAGCAGAGGATTTCATTGAATATGATGAACTTTATGTAGTTAGAACTTCATCAAGCGATCTTATGAGGATTCGAGATTCGATGGAAGCGATTGGTTATTCAATAATGTCCGCAGAAATTGAAATGGTTCCTAAAAATCTCCAAAAGTTAAATCAATTAGATTCTGATCTTACCATCAGACTATTGAATTGCTTAGAAGACAATGAGGATGTAAATAAAGTCTACACAAATTTTGATTATTCGTAAAAAATTTTTACAATAGAGGGTTATGATGAAAGTTTTAAGTATTGATCCTGGTATTAGGACTACTGGTTTTAGTGTTATAGAGGCCTTTGGGCCTAATGTAAGGCTTGAGGCATACGGGACAATAAAACCACAAATTAAAGACAGCACTGCAAAAAGACTCCACCATATCTTTGAAGAAATTAATAGGATTGCGTCTCGATTTTTACCACAGGCACTCGCCATTGAAGATTCATTTTATAGCAAAAATGCTAAGTCTGCTATGATTTTGGGCCAAGCCAGAGGATCAATTTTAATTGCTGCTGCCCATAACGAAATTCCAATTTTTGAGTATGCACCAAAAAAAGTTAAAATGTCAGTCTGTGGCAATGGTACAGCATCCAAGCAGCAGGTATCATATATGGTTTGTAAAATATTGAGATTGAAAACTCCTCCTAAATCCCTTGATATCTCCGATGCAATGGCTGTTGGGCTTTGCTACATTAACCAAAGGAAATATGATGATTGATCAAATAAGGGGAAAAATATCAAAAAAATATAAATCTCACATAGTACTTTTTGCTGGCAGCATAGGATACAAGATTAATGTTTCAACAAATAGCATTCAATCAATGCCAAATAGTGAGGAGGAAATAACCATACTAACACATTTGCATGTAAGGGAGGATTTGCTGGACCTATATGGTTTCATAGACATTGAGGAAAAGAAAACATTTCATTTGCTTATATCAATTAGCGGTGTAGGTCCAAAACTTGCCATGACTATATTGTCGGGAGTCGAGCCAAAAAGTCTAAAATTAAGTATCATAAATGGTGACATAAAGGCATTGACCAGAATACCTGGGGTTGGTACAAAAACCGCAAAAAGAATGATAGTTGAGTTGAAAGAAAAATTTGTAGTAGAGCATGATTCGTCAATTGGTTTTAAGGATGATGATAAAAGTCAATCTGCAATTTTTGAAGACACCGTAAATGCATTGGTCTCTCTTGGTTATAAAAAACACCATGTTGAAAACATATGTTTAGATCTTGAAAAAAAAGGA
>CAJWHU010000149.1 GCA_913041325.1 uncultured Fidelibacterota bacterium
ATATTAGAGGATGGAGTTCCAATTCAGCCAGCATTATATGTCTATCCAAACATGTATTATAATCCCCCCGCTGAGAGAATTGATCAGGTTGAAGTAATTAAAGGTAGCGGAGCGATTCTCTATGGACCACAAACAATGGGTGGTGTCATAAATTATTTTACAAAGAGACCCAGAAATATTCCTGGAGGTCTTTTAAAAATAACCACTGGAGAAAATGGTTACTCAAGTATTTTTGGCGAGTACGGAGGGATTAAACTTTTTGGTGAAAAATCGCGAGGAGAGCTTCAATTACTCTACAAAAACGGAGATGGCTTTAGAGACAACAATGCATTCCAGCAGTTTAATTCTACTTTTAAAATGAATTACCGACAATCTGAATCTAAAAATATATACGTCAAATCTAATATTAATTATGAGAATTCAAATGCTACCTACACAGGTTTAACAGAATGGAGCTTTGAAAACGATCCAAAATTCAATCCAAAAGAGGATGATAACTTCAAGGTTTTTAGAGGAGCCCTGGATGTTATCCAAACCGAGAAGATTAACTCAAAAATTTCTAAAAGCACTTCAACATTTTTCAATGTTTTTGACCGAAGATGGTGGCGCGAATATGACATGTTCATAAGTCCAAATTCACTTAACAGCTCTAATGATTATACTGCGGATGATGAGGTTACCAAAGACGGGGAGGGTGGTATGTCAGGCTGGAGAGATCCAACTATTGATCTTGTCAGAGTTGGTAATGGTATTAACAATTTTGGTATACTTAGAAAATTTTATGTAGCTGGCTATGAATCCTCCTATGATATTGAACACAAACTGTTCAACGCGCCAGCAAAATTGAATATCGGTTTTCGCTTATATTGGGAGCGTTTTGAGGATGACAGAAAAGAAGGAAACAGCCCTACAGATAGGGAGGGTATTTACTTTGAACAAATAGGTCCAGACTCTCTTGATATTATTGGAAATCCAGCAGTAACTATACTAGGAAAAAGTCAGCACTATGAGTCTCGAGCATTGTCAGGGTACATTCAGGAGTCCTTTAATGTTGGAGTTTTCAATTTTCAACCTGGACTGCGTTTTGAAATATTTGAGCAGGAGAGGATTGACCGACTTAACGGATCTTCATACCAAGATCAAACAGAATCTGTAATATTACCAGGTCTTTCTCTTTCCGCCGATTTATTTGGAATGAAACTTTTTGGTGGTGTTCATCGTGGTTATACGCCCCCATCTAGTGGTGCAATAAATATAGATATGATACTGGTAGATTATGTCGACAAAGGTTTAGATGTTTTGCCGGAGAAAAGTTGGAACAAAGAAGTCGGATTAAAGGGTACATTTCCCCTAATTGACTTTGAATTTTCAGGTTTTCACGTTGATATTGAAAATTTAATCGCTGCAGCCCGTGCAACCTCTTTTAAAAATCTTGGTAAAGTGAGAACAATGGGTTTAGAGTCAAGGGCATCTATTTATTTGTCAAACCTTTCAAGATTATTGCCAAATATAAACGTTGTTTACACTCTTATGGACTCTGAGGTAATTGAAGGCTCGCTATCGGCAAGTTTAGGAAAAACAGACATCGCTGGAAATACGCTGCCATACGTACCTAAAAACTCACTCCTCATGAGCCTAGAGACTGCATTCAGTGATAAAGCAGCTCTACGATTTGATAGCAAGTATGTCGGCAAGGTATACACAGATTTTGAGAATATAGTTGATCCACAAAACAAAGGTATCCAGGGTATAATAAAACCCTATGTGATTTACAATTTATCTGCAGACTATGAAGTTAATAAGAAAATTAACCTATTTCTTTCCGGTAAGAACATTCTAGATAAAGTTTATATCGGATCGAGATTGCATTCTAATCCATTAAAAAAAGAACCTAGTATAAGCTCGGGCATTCTTCCTGGACCAAGAAGACAAGTTAATATTGGAATTGAATATAGGCTGTAAAAAAAAATTACATATATAATGAGAATTAGACTCATTATTATTAAATAAAAAGGAGAATAATAAATGAAAATGAACAATAAGCTGTTGTATATGCTTTCATTCATACTGATGTTTTCTATTGGATGCGAGGATGATGACGCTGCAGCAGAGGCACAAGCTTACGATCCGGCTGGAGAATATGTTTTCCCAAGCAGATTGATCGAGGGTAATAGCAGTGTAAGCTATACCGGTCAGGTAGTCAGAAATATGTTACACTCTGACCTCAAGTCTCTGACCGATCTTGTGACAACCGGTCCAGCTCACAGCTATGTAACCTATAACCTGCTCAACTCATATTTTGCGCACGATGATAGTCCAAGTATGCAACCCTCTTTTGTCGCATCGCCAGATGCGTGTGAGGCCGTTTACGTGAACATCGCTACGGGCAAAAATCTTAGCGGAAAGACTGCTGATGGTAACCTGAGAGGTTGGAGTATAGACGCAACGACGGCTGTACAAGCATGGATGCAAGCTATCGCTGACAATTATGCCGCAAACCCAAATGGAGGCAAGCAAGTTGTTACTAGCTCTGACGGTCTAAACTACTCACAGATGATAAATAAGACACTCTATGGAGCAGTAGCCTATGATCAGGCTTTTGGATATTTAGCAAACTATGACGATGCAATGCCAGATAATGTAGATCCAAAAAGTGAGGGCGGTTCATACACAGTTGCAGAGCATAAATGGGATGAGGCATTCGGATACTTTGGCGCACGTCGTGACTTTCTAACTCCAGGAGATGTGGGCTCTTGTATAGACCTCACCTCCGAACACAACTTTGGATGGGCAAGCTATGCCACAAAAAGAGACAATGATACTGAAAACATTGCATATAGAAATGGAGTAATGTTTAAGGCCGATATCTTTAATGCATTTGTTGCAGGTAGAGCAATCATTCACAATGAAGGTACAATTGATGAGCTTGCTCCTCATATGGCCACTATCAGAACTCGTTTTGAACAACTTTGTGCCGCAAATGTCGTGCACTATGTTCATTCTGTCCTAAATGCAATGGGCGATTTGACAAGTACTAGTGGTGCTATGTCCTCTGAATCAGAAAATTATAATAAATACTGGTCAGAGATGAGAGGTTTCATTATCAGCTTACAGTATAACGTTGGTGAGGTATCTGGTGGGCTAACATCAGCACAATTGGATCAAATTGTAGCAGCTGTAGGAACAGCTCCAAAATACCCAAGCCATGATGGATACTCTTCCTATGCTGACGATCTACAAAGCGTTAAGACCATATTGTCTACTTTATTCTAGAGTAGGTTACAAACTATAAGGTATTAACCTTTTTAAATGTAAAAGGGGTCTTTATAAAAGACCCCTTTTTATTAATATAATGACCTGATATGGTTATAAATAAGAGTAAAGCATTAGCCTTATTTTTTGCTACTTGTGTCGTGACAAGGATCGCAAGTAGCATATATTATATTGAAGACGCAGATAGTTTAAGATTTGCTCTGGGTATATTAGATTATGATGTTGTCAAGTATCAGCCTCATTTTCCAGGTTATCCTGTTTATTGTTTTCTCGTAAAAATTTTCTATTTTTTTACAAACAGCCTTGCGATTTCATTTTCCATCGTGGGCGGAGTGGCTGTCTTTTGTATTATTTATTTTATTTCAAAGATTCTGGATATTAATCTTCAGACGTTCTCTGGTTTAGTGTTCTGTGGGGTAGTTTTTTTTAATCCGCTGGTATGGTTAATGAGCAATCGCTATATGCCTGACCTATTCGGCCTGGCTCTAGCCACTGTTTCATTCTACTACTTAAGTGCTAAGAGCAATATTAAAGATATATCTCTAGGTTTATTATTTGCTGGTCTGCTCGCAGGGGTCAGATTGTCTTACATGCCAATACT
>CAJWHU010000150.1 GCA_913041325.1 uncultured Fidelibacterota bacterium
TTCTCTGGAGGAGGAAATTGGCAAAACTTGATGTTTAAATAATCCAAGAATAATGAATACTATGTAGTATATATATGTTGCTATTATGCACAGTGATAGTATATCTAGCATACTATTAAAAAGTTAATAATGATCCCGCAATAATAAAGTAAAGTAAGACTCCTAGTATATCAATGCTTGTTGTTACGAAAGGGCTGGTGGCTATAGCAGGGTCAATATCCAGTTTTCTCAGTATTAAGGGAGTTATGCTTCCAACAGTGACCGCAAGAAGCATTGAACAACAAATACTTAAGCCAACTACAACTCCAAGCATTGGGTCTGTTTCTATAAATTTATATTTGGCAAAGATACCAAGCAAGATCCCGTACAGTATGCCTAGAAGTATTCCAACTTTTATTTCCTTAAATAGCACGTTAAGCTCACTTCCAACTTCTATCCTACCTGTAGCCATGCCTCTAACAATTATAGTAGATGATTGCGTACCTATATTACCACCCATCCCAATAATTATAGGAATGAATGCTGCAAGAGCCACAGTACTTTTTAGCATATATTCATGGCTACCAATTACTGAGGCAGCAATAATTCCACCCATCCAGCTTGCAAAAAGCCAAGGAAGCCGGACTTTCGCATTTTCCCAGCTTGATTTCAGTAAAATTTCTCTATCTTTTCCAGCACCTGCCATTTTTAAAAAATCTTCAGTGGCTTCCTCTCTTATGACATCTACTACATCATCAACAGTTACTATTCCTATGAGCTTGTTTTCAAAATCTAACACAGGAACTGCCAGATAATTATACTGCGCCACTATCTGGGCTACGTCCTCCTGATCGGTCTCTGGCTTAACAAAGTGAACTTTTTTCTCCATTATATATTTCAACATCGTATCTGGAGGGGTTGTAGCTAACGCTCGTAGGGATGCAACGCCAACTAAAGAGTCATCTTCATTAGTTATATACAAGTAAAAAACCATCTCGGCATCTTTTTGATCTTGGAGTGTTTTTAAGGCATCTCCGCAAGTGGTTTCTTCATACAATGTAAAAACTTCAGTTGACATCATTGATCCAGCGGAATCTTTAGGGTACCCCATTATTTCTTCAATTCCTTCCAGCTCTTCTTTTCTTAAAAGCTCGGAAACAGATTCGGCTTTATTCTTTTCTAAGGAAGCTAAAATATAGCTTTGGGCATTCGTTGATGCATTTTGTATGATGCTAACAATTCTTTCGTGTGGCTCGATATTTAATAGCCGCTCAATTATAGTCTCATCAAGCTCAACCAAAAATTCCAAAGTGTGATTATCATTTTTCATTAGGCTGAAAACTTGAGATTGCTCTTCATTGCTAAAGTATCTAAAAACACCAGCCAGGTCAGCCGGATGAGTTTTGTTAATTAATTTTTTCAGGTTTGCCCTAGCATGCCGTCTCAATAATCTCCCAAAAGTATCACGAAGTATAGTAATTTCATGTTTAAACATTTCTTTTCGCATAAATTATCTTAAATAGTTTATTTTTTTAAAACCTATGATAGCAAAGCCTACACAGAATACAATGTGCCATGGAGCTACATGTCCATTCCATATGTACAATGAACATTGATCTATATCAGTCATTGCAAAAGTCAATGCTAGACCATTATTCACGCTATGTAGGATTAAAGAAGGGATAACGGACTTTGTCTTCCAAGCTAAAAACCCTAGCAGAATTCCAAGAAAATAAATTTGGATAAACCAGTATACGTTCATGTGTATTACCGCAAAAACTAATGCAGTAACTAGGATTGATCGTGTGATGTCATTCCAGTTTTGTTCGAGTATTTGCTGGAGAAACCCTCTGAAAAGTAGCTCCTCTCCAATTGGCGCAATTACAACAATTGCCAGGACTAACAGGATGAAACCAAGAATTGATTCAGGTTGCAATAAATTATTCAAATCCAAAATATAATCAGGTGCTGGCCATATAATATTGACTATCCTATCTAACTCATCCGACAGAACAACAACCCCAATTGATAGTAAAAAAGTATAGAAAATAATGTCCTTATTTACAGCTCGTATTCTTAGGCGATCAAGGATAGGTTCTCTTTTTATTATTAAAAAATAGAGGAGTGGTAGAAGCATAAAACTTTGCCCAATTACAAATGAGAATAAGTTATAAATTTTTTGTTGTGAATCTGGTTGAGATAGGCCAGCTCCTATAACAAGTGCACCTGTAAAAAAGGCGGTTATAAGAGAAATAAAAACTATACCGAAAGCAATTTTTGGTGATAGAGTTTTCTTCATCATATCAGTGTTGAAAAATAAAATTCCATTTTTTACGTAGAACCCCTAAGGGAAAATTGCGATGTAGCATACATTATTATAGATGCAGCATTAGAAACGTTAAGAGATTCGCCAGATCCTGATTTTGTTATATTTACAAAAGAATTAACTGAGTTTTTTCTTGATTGGCTTAGCCCATGTGCTTCGTTGCTAAATACCAGTACAAAACGATCTGGGAATTTGAAACCTTCTAATTTCTGGCCTTTAAGAGATGACGCTATAATTGTATGGGTTTCTTGAAATGTGTCAAGCTCGATATCTCGATGTATTTTTAGAGCAAATTGTGAACCCATCGCAGACCGAATTACCTTAGGATTATAAACGTCTACACATTCAGGAGATATTGCGATATTACTCAGATTAAACCAGGCGGCTGATCGAAAAATTGCTCCTAAGTTTCCAGGGTCTTTAATTTTATCAAGGTAGACCCACTTAGCTTGATTAAAATTTATCAATTCCCTTGGTTTAATTTTGCAAACTGCACAAACTCCAGAAGGTGACACAGTACTGGAAATTTTTTTTAGGTCATTTTCCGGTAGAATATTAATATTCTCAATGGGAATAGCATCTAACACCGCCCATCCTCTGTTTTTGTTAAGAAAAGCTTTCGTACAATAAATTTCATTTATGGGATGTTCATGCTCTACAGCCGCTTGGACTAATCTTTTTCCCTCTATGAGAAATTTCTCATGATCATATCGATATTTTTTCAATTTCAGAGACTGTAATGATTTCAAAGTTTTCTTATCCATATTATTAATTGTTATAATTATATATTACCACAGTCTACTTAACCAAATATTTATTTAAACAACATAGATTTTAAATATTTCAATCTTTGAAGATTTATACATTAACCGGTAATTTTGCAACCAATAAATTATGAGTAAAAAACTACCAGATAAGTCAAAAGATTTCTCTTTATGGTACACACAGGTTGTTAACCGAGCTGGGCTTGCGGATTATGGCCCTGTGAAAGGGACTATGGTGATAAAGCCTTATGGTTACCAATTATGGGAAAACATTAAAGAAAAACTGGATTCAATGTTAAAAGAAAGCGGGCATGTAAATGCTTATTTTCCGCTTTTCATTCCAAAGTCATTTTTAGCAAAAGAAGCAGAACACATTGAAGGCTTTGCGAAAGAATGTGCTGTTGTAACCCATACAAAATTAAAATCCGATTCAAAAAAAGGAGTTATTGTAGACCCGGAATCAAAACTTGAAGAAGAAATTATTATTCGCCCTACTTCTGAAACAGTCATCTGGTCGATGTATAAAAAATGGATTCGTTCTTATCGTGATCTTCCTGTACTGATTAATCAATGGGCCAATGTTGTGCGCATGGAAATGCGAACAAGACTTTTTCTCAGGACAAGCGAATTTCTATGGCAGGAAGGGCACACAGCACATCATTCTCAAGATGAGGCAAAAAAAGAATCCTTATTGATATTAGAGTTTTATCGGGAATTAGTAGAAGAGCATTTGGCAGTACCTGTATACACAGGTATTAAGACTGAATCTGAAAAATTTGCTG
>CAJWHU010000151.1 GCA_913041325.1 uncultured Fidelibacterota bacterium
CACCTTCACCAGAATTTAACATTTTTACTGTATGTTCTGATCCTTCTGATAACTCAACTTTCTTAACTGCTGCAGGGGAGACAGCTGCAACTGACTGAGATGCTTGTACTGCACTCCCACAATTTTGTCCCTCAACACATACTTTTACTGGTACTGATAGCCTCTCAATGACTGCTTCTTCATATTTCTTTCCATTAAAAAGAATTAAAACAAGTAATGGTAGTGTTAATAAAAATTTTCTGCTCATAATTTTTTAGGAATTTGGTTTTTGAAGCTCAACAACATAGTCAACTACATTAAGTATTCTTTGATATGGGCCTCTAGGTTCAATAATATATTTTCCATCAACTATCATAATTGGTGTTGAGTTTACACGAAGTTGTCTCGCATTTTTTGTAGCTCTATTAACTCTTTGCTTTACAGTAAAGGAATTTAAATATTTTTCAGTAACCTCTGGTGCAACCCCAAATCCCTGAAGAAAGTTTTTTATAGATTTTTCACTAGATAAAAAGTTTCCTTCTTTATGCATAGAAACAAATACTGCAGAATGAACACTTGGATCGAGTTTTAAAGCTTCAATAGTATAATAAAGTGAAGCATGAAGTTCATGAATAGATCCCCATGCGACAGGCATTTTAGTAAACTTTACATCATCATCTAATTTTGATGCCCATGAATTAACGGGCGCATCAAAGTTATAGCATGCGCCACATCCATACCAAAATGTTTCAGTAACCTCAACAACGCCGTCTTTTTTTACAGGAAGCGGATTATCAACAATTCTATAATCAACTCCAAGTCTAAATTCAATATCTTCTCCACTTACGGATAGAGTAAATAAAATAAAAGTTAAGAAGGTTACTAAATATTTCATTGATACAAACCGTGCATGTAATTAGCCAATGCATCTATTTCATAATCTGTAAGATTAGCAGCAATTGATTGCATTACCAATGATGTCTCACCTGCATTTCTTTCTTTGGATCTATATGCTTTTAAAGTAGATGTTAGATATCCTACTTGCTGTCCAGCTACAGAAGGGTAGCCAGCTAAACTGTTTCCTTGACCATAAATAGCATGACATGAAGTACAAGCAGGAATTTGTTTCTTAATGTTACCAAATCTATATAACTGAGTCCCAAGAGCCAGAAGATCCTCATCATTTTTAGCTTGTCCTGTAGTACTTTTATATTCAGAGTAATAAGCAGCTATATGCTTCAAATCATTATCATTTAAAGTTTGTAAATACGGAGTAACTGACATCATCAAAGCATTCATTCTATCTCCATCTCTAAAATATTTAAGTTGTTCATATAAATATCTCTGATTTTGTCCAGATAGCTTTGGCCAATCAGTGCTGATGCTATTGCCATCAGCTCCATGACATGCAGCACAAGAGTCTACTAATTCTGCTCCAATAGCTGCATCACCAGAAATAAAAATTTCTGGCAATTCTATTTCTTTAGTTTTATCATCTGCGGCATTTATACCAGTTGATAAGATAAAAGATATAAAAAATATTAATGAATACTTCATCGAATAAATAAATGTGTGTTTAGTAAATGTGTATTATAAACATAGGTTGATATGATATAAACGATTTAATGAAAAACCTTTTTAAAAAAACTGAGTTTGTTTTTGGAGTAACAAGCTATAAAAATCTCCCAGAGGATTCCGGATTTGAAATTTTGCTTGCTGGTAGATCTAATGCAGGAAAATCAAGTGCATTAAATACACTTACAGACAATAAAAAATTAGCAAGGATTAGCAAAACTCCAGGCAGAACCACAGAAATTAACTTTTTTAGAGTAAATGAAGATTTGAAGCTATTGGATTTACCAGGATATGGATTTGCAAAATCTAGTAAGGCAAAAAAACAAGATTGGGGGCCATTGTTGGGAGAATACTTCCAAAAAAGACAAGCTCTCACTGCAGTTATTATATTTATGGATATACGCCATCCATTAAAAGAAAATGACTGGGAAATGATAAATCTTTGCAGAGATTTTGATGTTCCTTTCATACCAGTTCTTACAAAAAGCGATAAATTATCAAATAATAAAATTGCAAATACTATTCAAAATGTTAAAGCTGAAATTCATGAAGCAGATGCTTTAGCTATTTCCTCACATAATGGGGAGGGCTTTGACAATCTTTCAACAGAAATATTAAAATTTATTCCGTAATGTTAGATTATCAAAATCAAAGTTGCGATCTTACTTTACAAGAAGGTCTAGAGTGCTATTACAAATCTTTTCCTAAATCTAAAGAAATATTCAAAGATAATAAAGATTCTGGAACCCTACTAAGAGATCATGATTGTACTCATGTTATTTTTGGTCTAGATATATCACTTGAGCAAGAGTCTATTCTTGACACTTGGGTATTATGGGGAAGTAAATGGGAATTTAAATATTTATTAGGCTATCAAAAACTCCCTCAGATAAAAAAACTATATAAAAATTTAATTAAAGAAATAGGTTATTTTGGAATCGTTAAAATTATTTGGAAGCTTGGCAGAATTAAAAGAAAGGTTATATTTAGAACCTTTAAGATGAAGAAGAAGTGGCCATTTAAAATGCCAGAACATTATCTTGCCATGAAAATCTCGGATTTAAGAGAAATGCATGGAATTAAAGTTCTTCTACCCGAAGAAATGAATTACGTTTCATTAAAAAGAGTTAATTAGTTGAAAAAGGTACTTCTTCTTTGCTTAGTATTTTTTGTTATTCCAGTTTCAATACATTTCGCTTTTAACAGAGAAAATATTGACATAAATGAATTTAGATTCAATTCTGGATACGAAGAAGTTAAGTTAACTGATGGTATAACTTCTTACAAAGATATTGGAGACAAAAATAATAAGACTATTATTTTAGTTCATGGAGCTACATTTGGATCACTTGCGTACGAAGAATATGTAAATGTATTTATTGAAAATAATTATAGAGTAATAACCTATGACCAATATGGCAGAGGTTATTCTGATAGAGTAAATACTAACGTAAGTATTGAACTTATGGAAAAACAACTTAAAGAACTTATCCAACATTGTAAAGTTGAAGATGTAATATTATATGGCATCTCTTTTGGTGCAGCGGTAGTTGCCAAATATGCTTCAAATAATCCGGAGAATATTAGTTTCATTGGTTACCAGGTTCCAGTTATTAATTCTGCAAATATTCCATTGTTATCAATAGTTAAGATTCCCTTATATGGTGACTTATTGACAAGAGTTTTTCTGGTTCCAGGTGTTTTAAAAAGAATAGAAGAGTATGAAGACTTAATGAGTAAAAAACTTGTAAATCATTACGTTGGACAATTTAATGTGAAAGGGACTGAGGATTTTTTTAAAAAATTTTTTTTGGGAAATGCTATGGGGAGCAGGCTCAACGATCATAGCATTATTGGAAAAAATTCTATACCGAGTTATTTTGCCTATGCTGAAGATGATATTGAAATAGATTCACAGTTGGTTGAAGAGGCAATTAAAAAATACCATAATCCAATAGTGAAGAAATATTCTGGTGGTCATTTTTTTTCATCCGGTATAGAAAAAGAGTTAGCCCAGGAATTCATTGATAATATTAAATGATATATCGAATTAATGTGCTTCATTCCAATTAGAACCAATTGCAGCTTCAGCTATTAGAGGAATATTTAATTCAACAGTTTTTTCCATAGTGTCTTTCATTTTTTGCATAACTATATCAGCGTTATCTTTTGGACACTCAAAAACTAATTCATCATGAACCTGCATAATCATTTTTACTTCTTGCATTTCGTTTTGTAAAAGCTGATCGATGTCGAGCATAGCCTTCTTAATAATATCTGCTGCTGATCC
>CAJWHU010000152.1 GCA_913041325.1 uncultured Fidelibacterota bacterium
AATTAAGTATAAGATTGACCAAAAGGAAAGGGCATTTGCAAAACGTGTTCACACTGAAGAATTAAAAAATAAAATTAAAGCTGGTGAAGAAAAAAAATTGAAGCATGAGCCTGAAAAGTCAGACGAAAAACAAAGCTTAAAAATAGAAAAAAATAATAATGATGTTTTGGGAAAGGGCGATGATAAGGCGCTTGAACTACAAAAAGGCCAATCTGGTAAAACAATTGATGGTGACGCAGTAGTAGATCCTGAAAAAAAACCAAACGATGAAGCTGATACAAGTCCAGAAAGTGGTGAAAATTTAAACATTGAAGAAATTATAGAAAATGAAGAGGTAGACCTTGACGATATAATTGAAAGAAAAAAGCCAAAAAGAAAATACCAGCTTCCATCTTCAGATTTGCTGGAAAATCCGGTAAAAATCTCTGACAGCCTAAGTAGAGATGAGTTGGTAGATAGAGCAAATTATTTAACACAGTCAATGTCAACATTTGGTGTTGATGGTAAGGTAGTCAATGTCCACCCAGGACCTGTTATAACATTATTTGAAGTTGAACCCGCAGAAGGCGTGCGGGTTAATAAATTTGTACAATTAGCTGATGACCTAGCCAGGGTAATGGAGGCTAGTAGTGTGAGAGTAATTGCTCCGATTCCTGGAAAATCATCTGTTGGCATAGAAATTCCTAACCGAAATCCTGAAACTGTTTTTTTTAAATCAGTTGTTAATAGTACAGAGTTTGCTAAAGCAGAATCCTTGCTTACTTTAGCAATTGGCAAAACTACAACAGGTGAAATAAGCACACTGAATTTAGCTAAGATGCCACATCTACTCATTGCTGGAACAACGGGATCAGGGAAATCAGTTTGTATCAACACAATTATTTGCAGTATTTTGTATAGTGCCAGTCCGGACGAGGTAAAGTTTGTCATGATTGATCCCAAAAAGGTGGAAATGACATTATACAAAAAGTTAGAGGGCTTTCATCTTTTAAAAATGGAGGATATTGCTGAGCCCATAGTTACATCTGTAGATAACTCCATTCTTGCATTAAGAGCATTAGAGAGGGAGATGGACAGGAGATATAATGTCCTTGCAGATTCTGTTGTTAGAAACATCGATGAATACAACAGCAAAATGAAGAAAGCAGGTGAACCAATAATGCCATTTATTGTTCTTGTAGTTGATGAATTGGCGGATTTGATGATGCTATCAGCCAAAGATGTTGAGGCGCCCATAGCAAGACTAGCTCAGCTGGCGCGTGCAGTAGGAATTCATTTAGTTATTGCTACCCAAAGACCATCGGTCGATGTTATAACTGGCGTAATTAAAGCTAATTTTCCTTCAAGAATAGCGTTTCAGGTTGCTAGCAAGATAGACTCAAGAACCATCATCGATCAACCTGGTGCAGATAAGTTAATTGGGAGAGGTGATATGCTTCACCTTGGCACAGGAAGTTCAGATGTATTCAGAATGCACAATGCATTTCTAACCCTTAATGAGATAGATTCAATAATGGATCACGTAGTTAGTCAGCCAAAGCCGGATGAATTAGTATTGCCAACTGTGCGCGATAAACAGCTTTCCGAACTTAATGGTGATGTAGACGATGGTGGCTCGGATGAATTATTTAATGAAGCTGTTGCACTAGTTATAACTCATCAACAGGGATCTATTTCATTATTACAAAGACGATTAAAAGTTGGTTACTCAAGAGCTGCGAGATTAATAGATCAAATGGAACAAGCAGGCGTTGTAGGTCCTTTTACGGGCAGTAAAGCGAGGGAAGTTTTAGTTGATGAAACTTATCTTGAAATGATACGAGATAGCTGATCAATGTCAAAATTAATCATGCTTTTTTTATTCTTGGTCCAATTATCTTATGCAGAATTAGATCCATATGAAAATTTTCAGAAATATATGAACTCGCCAGATGGACGTAAATTAAGCCTTGGCGTTTTTATTTCACATTCTGAAAACAATTTTAAATCTGAAGGGACTCTTCACTATTTGGGAGACAAACACTACCTGTTTTACTCAGAGGATGTCGGTATCTCTTTCGAGAATGGTGTGCTAAAGACCATAAACAAGGATACAAAGCAGATAATTTATGATAGTGTTTTTGGAAATAACTTATCTATTCTGGATATTTTATGTGGCACACAAGATGGCATTAACATAGATGAAGTAATATTAGAAAGAAACAATTATAAAATTGAATTTAGTGTAGAAGAGTGGGATATGGCTGGTACTTTGTGGCTTGCTAATAGCGGAGAGCCGAAGAAGTTAATGGTTGGTGCCTCTGACGATTCTCAAATAATAGTCAATATCAGTCCTTTTAATGGAAGCCTCAAAGAAAATGTTATTTTTACCGATACTAGTTCATACGAAGTAATCGACCTCCGTGAATAATAAATATAGGTTAGCTGTCGCAACAATTGTGAGTTTAGTAGGATTGTGCATTGCTTTTAATGATGTGGATCCCAAAGAATTATTTTATGAATTAAAAATTGTTGATGTTAAACTTGTAATAATGGCAATAATTTTACTTTTAATAAGCTGCTTTGTTAGAGCCTATCGCTGGAAACTACTCATAGATGCGGCAGATAACATTAAGTTGAGTAAAGTTTTTAGTGCAACTATGGTTGGGTATTTTGGAAATGGTATATTTGCATTTAGACTTGGAGAGTTGCTAAAGGCATATACTGTTTCAAGAAACCAAAAAATAGGCACTCTTGAAGCTTTTGGCACAGTTGTTATTGAGAGATTGCTTGATGTGATTATGGTTATTTTAATTTTCATATTTCTTGCCCCTTGGTTTTCTTTTGAAGATAATTATATTGAGGCTGGTGTTTTTATTTTCATAGGCATATCTTTACTTACAATTATAGCACTCATAGCTGCGGTGAGATACCAATGGCTATTACGCCTAGAAACTTTAAGCTTATTTTCATCAAACCTTGGAAAAAGATTTTTATCATATATAAAGAAAATGGAGAATGGAATTAAGAGCTTAAGGTGCGTAAAAAGCCCGTTGAAAGTTATCTTCTGTAGCGTTCTAATATGGGTTATTTATTTTCTAGAAACCATAATTTTAATAAAATCTTGTGACCTTCCGTTGAGCGCATACGATGCTGGTATTATCCTAACTCTCGGCTCAATATCATTTGGTATTCCGGCATTACCCGGCTCTGCCGGCACTTATGATGCAAGTATGAAATATGTTCTCATTATATTATACAAAATTTCAAGTGAGGTGGCATTAAACTATGCAATCGTTTCGCATGCCGTGGCATATTTCCCTTTAACAATAATCGGATTCATCTTCTTTTTAAATAGCAGTTACAATTTAAATGAATTGAGGCGCTTAAGGACTCACAGTGCTTAAATACAACTGCATATTTTTAGATAGAGATGGTACCCTAAATCCAGACTCTGGTTATATCAGTTCGATAACGAATTTTAAGTTATTTGACTTTACAATTTCCTCATTGAAACAAATCGCTGAAATTGGTAATCGTTTCTGTATAGTTACTAACCAATCTGGAGTTAGTAGAGGTTTAATACAAGAGGAGGCTCTTCGAGAAATCCACGATTTTATCACTATAAAATTTCAAAAAAATTCAATCCCATTGCTTGGTATATATTTTTGTGTAGACCATCCGGATCATCCCACCCGGAACCGTAAACCAGGCTCAGGCATGTTTCAGAGAGCTAAGCTTGACCATGGCTTAGTGCTCAAGGACTGTTTAATGGTAGGAGATTCAGCTGATGACATAATTGCTGGAAAAAACCTGGGGATGGATACAATGTTAGT
>CAJWHU010000153.1 GCA_913041325.1 uncultured Fidelibacterota bacterium
AAAGCTAAAAATTTATTAAGAAAAGATGTTTAGAGGGTAGTGGTTAGTCACCCTCTAAACAATGTTATTACATTTTAGCTCCGAGAATCCCGACAACTAGCCAGATGGCCATAATAACAAAAGGATAATATCCGCCCATTAACATGATCAATAACTCCTTGAAGTAACTTCTTTTAAGTTAGTCATTTCAGAGTAATATGCAATAGTTGCATATACTTTTAAATTTTACTAAACAAAAATCCTGATAAATAGTAATTAATATGCAAATATTTGATATATAAAGAGCCGTTGTTATTCCTTAAGGCTTATAATAAGTATATGTATCTAATGAAACTCGAATCTAGCATCATTAACTACCTCGTTGAAAATAAGATTACTGTAGGGACGGCTGAGTCTTGTACGGGGGGTTTACTGGCTGCAGCCTTTACTTCTTATCCTGGGGTTTCGACTATCTATCAAAATGGAATGATTACCTATTCGGATGATGCGAAAAGCAAGTTTTTAAAAGTTAGCCCCGAAACTCTTCGTCGAAATGGAGCGGTGAGCCGACAAGTTTGCGCTCAGATGTGTTTTAATTTAGCTAAAATTTCAAAATGCCAGCTAACTCTTTCTACAACTGGGGTTGCGGGGCCTGGAGGAGGGACTAAAACAAAGCCTGTAGGTCTTGTTTATTCAGGGGTGTGCTATCAAAAAATAATTTATGTCAAAAAACTTCAGTTTTCATCGAGTTTATCTCGACTGCAAATTCAAAAAGGGACAGTCAAGGAGTGTTTTTTAATGATCAAAGAGATTATGGATGGGTTATAAGAAAAATTACAACAGTCTTCTTCCTGATGACTTTGTTCTCAGTGAGGAGTTTGAGTCGATTGTCGAACAAATAGAAAATACTAAAGATCATTTTTATATTACAGGCAAAGCTGGAAGTGGAAAGTCCACACTTCTTGCTTATTTTCGATCAGTTACCAAAAAAAATACTGCTGTTCTTGCTCCCACAGGCGTAGCGGCTATTCGAGTAAAGGGGCAAACTATTCATTCTTTCTTTGGTTTTCCTCCCAAAGTCATTCAAACACGTCATATTAAAAAAGTAAGACAAATAGAATTACTTCAAAATCTCGAGACCTTGATTATTGATGAGATATCCATGGTTCGAGCCGATGTCTTTGATGCAATTGATTACTCGCTTCGCGTTCACCGCAAAAAATTAACCCAACCTTTTGGGGGCGTTCAGGTCATCGTCTTTGGAGACCTCTTTCAATTACCTCCTGTTATCAATATGGATGAGTCGAGTTTATTGGAGCGAATTTATCCTAATGGTCAGTTTTTCTTTCATTCAAATATCTTCCAAGATGCCCAGTTTAAAACCCTTGAATTACAAAGCATTTATCGACAAACCGACGATCATTTCATCTATCTATTAAATGCTGTCCGTGATGGTTCTATTACTAATTCTCAAATTGATAACCTTAATGACTCGTTGGTAGACAACTTTGAGATGGATGAGGGAAAGATTATCCTAACCACAACCAATGCAAGGGCCAGCGGCATTAATCAAAATTATTTGAAACAATTAAGTAGTGAGGAGTTCTCTTATCGAGCCCAAGCCACAGGACAGTTTTACAAAGAGCTATTCCCAACTGATGAAGTTTTGAAGCTCAAAAAAGGAGCTCAAGTAATCATGATCAAGAACGATCCTGAGAAGAGGTGGGTCAATGGTTCAATCGGAACTATACATGATATTGCTGAAAAAAAGATTAAAGTTAAAATTAATCATAAAATCTATGAGGTTAAAAAAGAGAAGTGGGATCGAATTCAATATTCCTACGATGATGATCAGCAAGAAGTTTTAGAAAATGTGACAGGTTCCTTTAAACAGTATCCCATGAGACTGGCATGGGCGATTACCATTCATAAAAGCCAAGGTCAAACGTTTGAAAAAGTAATTATTGATATGAGTCAAGGATCTTTTGCTCCAGGACAATTATATGTAGCTTTAAGCCGATGCATCAGTTTAGAAGGTATTGAGCTACTTCGTCCATTGAGAAAATCTGATGTGATCGTCAATAAACAACTGATAGGATTTCAGGACAGATTAATATAATGAAAGCAAAACAAATCATCTATGCCCTTACTGTGTTTACAATTATGGGAATCGCACTCTATGTTGCTTCTACTTTTGAGTATTATGGTCTCTATGAAGAGTGTAAAATGGAGAGTAATTCACAAGGCGGCATCGAGGCCTGTGTGGAATATAAAATTGAGGAAAGTAAAAAATGATTTATTTGAACGATAGCTATGTAAAAGAATTTCAAGCTCCTATTATAGCCGTTGAGGAGGAAAAAATTATTACTGCCGATAGCTGTTTTTATGCTCAAAGTGGAGGACAACCCGGTGACAAAGGTGTTGTAGAGTTAAATGGCAAAAAAGTGAATGTAATCAATACTATTAAACATGAAAAAGGCATCGCTCATGTTCTTGAAAGTGTAATTGAAGGCGCTTCAGGTGATATTCAAGGAACTATTGATTGGGATCATCGTTTTCGTCTAATGAGGATGCATACAACAATGCACTTATTATGTGCAGCTCTTCCTTATTATGTTACTGGGGGTTCGATAGGTTTGGAGAAAAGTCGAATAGATTTTGATTTGGGAGAGGAAACTTTTGAATTTGAAACCCTTTATCAAATCATCAATGAGTTTATTCAACAAGCTCATCCAATTTCGTATCAGTGGATTACCAGTGAAGAGCTTGATAAACAGCCAGAATTAGTTCGCACACTCTCTGTCCAACCTCCTCGAACCAATGGTCAAATTCGACTCGTAAAAATAGGAACCATTGACTTACAGCCTTGCGGGGGAACTCATGTGGCCAATACCCAAGAGATAGGCGAATTTCAATTTTTAAAATATGAGAGCAAAGGGAAAATGAACAAACGTGTTCAATTTACCCTTGATTAATGCACAAAGCGACTCTTAAAGATTTTTTTCTACTTATTACGCTTGCTGCGATCTGGGGAAGTGCTTTTTTTAATATTAAGATCGCCTCCGATACTTACACCCCCATGACTCTCGCATTTGGTCGAATTTTTTTTGCAGCCTTAGTATTAGTTTTATATTGCTGGTTAAAGGGAATTAAAATTGAAGCATTTGGTGAACACTGGAAAATGTATGCTTTGATTGGAGTGGTGAATCTTATCCTTCCATTTTTTTTCATTTCTTTTGGAATAGTAAAAGTACAAAGCAATATGGCAGCGATCTTAATGTCGACAGCTCCTATTTTTGCTACTATTTTGGGTCAACTTTTTATTCAAGATGAAAAAATTAATTTTCTTAAACTTATAGGTATTGCCATCGGTTTTATTGGAATTATATATTTATTTTCTGATGACCTTTTGATAAATCAAAATAATTTTCTTTATGCTCTAATTATTATATTAGGACCTTTTTTTTATACTTTAGGAGGTCTTTTTTCTTTAAAGCTAAAGCATATAAAAAATGAAACGGTTACTACAAGTATACTAATTTGGGCAGTAATCATCTTTCTACCAATCTTATTTATCATTGATAATCCTACTGAATTACGACCATCATGGCCCTCAACGATCTGTTTATTTTATTTGGGTGTCGTGGCTACAGCAATTGCGTGGTTGATGCGATTTTACATCTTAAAAAATAATGGCCTGGTATTTCAATCCCAAGTAGCCTATATCATCCCTATATTTGGTCTTGTTTTTGGGTATTTATTTTTAGGAGAAAAAATTACTTATAAAATCATTGTAGCTTTGATTGCAG
>CAJWHU010000154.1 GCA_913041325.1 uncultured Fidelibacterota bacterium
AGACGTTGATAAACAAGCTGAGAGCGTAGAATTTTTGGAATTTAATACTAAGGAAAAAGATCTTGCTGAGCATAAAAAATTTTTAGAGATTCTTAGTAAAAAAACTGATAAAGAGATAAATTGGTAAAAATGAAAGTAATAACTAGATTTGCACCAAGCCCAACAGGATATCTACATATCGGTGGTGTGAGAACCGCTCTTTTTAATTATATCTTCGCAAAAAAATTTAAAGGCACTTTTCTAGTGCGTATAGAAGATACAGATAAAGAAAGGTCTAAACCAGAATATATTGAAGCAATTATGGAAGGACTTGATTGGTTGGGTCTAAATTCAGATCAGAAACCCATAAAACAGAGCGAAAGATTTGACGTATATAAAGAAGAGGCATTTAAATTAGTAAAAGCTGACAAAGCTTATGAGGATGATGGAGCGATTAGGTTAAAGATAAATAAGGATGGCTCGACCCTGGTAAAAGATCAAGTTTATGGTGATATAGAGTTTCCGAATAAAGAATTAGATGATTTGGTAATTTTAAGAAGCGATGAATCGCCAACTTATCATTTTTGTAATGTCATAGATGATAACTATCAAAATGTTACTCATATAATTAGAGGAGAGGATCATCTGCCCAATACTCCAAAACAAATTCAGATTGTGAATGCTTTGGGATATGAAGGGTTTGAGTATGTTCATTTGCCATTAGTGCTTGGTGAGGATAGAAAAAGACTGTCCAAAAGGCACGCCGCAACAGATTTAATGTCTTACAGGCAAGAAGGTTACCTACCAGAGGCAGTTCTAAATATGTTAGCTAAGCTTGGATGGTCTAATACAACTGAAGATATTTTTGATCTAGAAAAACTTATAGAAATCTTTGAAGTGCAAGATATCCAAAAAGCAGGAGCAGTTTTTGATATTGAGAGGCTTAACTTCGTTAATCAAGCCCACATTGCTAATATGAAAATTGATTCTTTGAAGCAAGAATTAGATTCCTTTAATAAGAAAAACGGTTTCTGTCTGGATGATCATCATGATGGAGAATATTTATTGGAACTATGTAAGGGCAGTGCAAATAATCTTAGTGAAATCTCTTTATTTATTAAGCCTTTTCTCCTTGATTTTGATGATTATAATTCAGAGGATTTTGATAAACATTTGAAGAATTCAGAAGCTGTCATAGATTATTTCAAAAACAACCTTAATAAATTAGAAACATGGACTGAGGAGAGTATTGAAAAGGTAGTTGAAGCTGCGAAAAATGATCTTTCTCTACCTATGCCAAAAATTGGTTTACCCTTACGTGTTGCTTTGCTGGGCCGCGCCAAATCACCACAACTTAATTCCACTATTTATTTAATAGAAAAAGAAAAAGTTATTGAACGATTAAGTAAAGCGCTAGAAATTATTACTGAACACTAACTTTGGCATTAGGCCTTCTTAAATCAGCGTATCCATATCTCACACCATCAATGATTTCTATGCTCTGTGTGCTTCCCATGGTGTCAGATAACTCTAATTTGTGACCATAAGACTCTAAAATTCTTAACGTATCATCACTTAAGAATTTTTCGTACTCTAAACTTAAGCTTTGAGAGTCTTGATGTATACGGGGCACCATAGATGCTGCTCCGATATCTAAATTAAACTCAAGGTTGTTTATTAAGACTTGTAAAATTACGCCGGGTATTTGTGAGCCGCCTGGTGAACCTGTAATTAATTTCAAACTTCCTTCAGCATCAAATACCATTACAGGCGTCATTGTACTCATAGGACGTTTTAAAGGCTCAAGTTTATTTGCTGGCGAACTACTGCGAAAATAGGAATCATTTATCCCATAATTATGTGCAAAATTGTTCATCTGATTATTTGTCAAAATTCCGGTACCAGGTATGGTGACACCTGATCCAAAAGAATATCCTAAAGTATATGTTACAGAAACAGCATTTCCATCTTTGTCTACTATGGAATAATGTGTGGTGTCTTTTGATTCCTTATATGAATCATTAATTTTGCTTCCAGTTCTGGCTGTTTGTTTTGGTGTTGATGCTTTTTTTAGATTTATTTCTCGAGCTTTTTCACAAGCCAATTTTTTCGATAAAAGCATGTCATATGGGATTTTAGAAAAACTAGGATCACCTACATATTTTGCTCTATTGTGGTGTGCAAATTTCATTGCCTCAGCAATTAAATGATAAGTTCGAGCACTATTGGGAGTTAACTGAGAAAGTTGAAAACATTCAAGTACATTCAACGCCGTTAAAACAACAATACCTCCGCCAGATGGCGCACCCATAGCAAAAACTTTATTTCCTCGATAGCTTGTTCTAATAGGTTGGTATAAATTTACTTCATAAGAAGCTAAATCCTCTTTCCTAATGAGACCATCATTAATAATCATCTGTTCGTGAATTACATCTGCAATTTCTCCTTTATAAAATCCATCTCGCCCACTTACTTGAATTATTTTTAATGTCTTTACTAAATCGGCTATTTTTAACTTTCCCCCAAGCGAAAGATTTTCTTTGTAGATTTTGTTCGATTCAGGATCATTTTGAATATATCTTCCTTTATTTATGGCTAGATATAAGTCTTGTGTAATTGGTATGCCTTGCTCTAAGAGATCAATTGTTGGTTGAATTAAATCACTCATTGGAATTGTTCCGTATAGTTCATGTGCTTTGAAGAGGCCGGCAACTGTCCCAGGAACTGCTATAGCTTTATAGCCTTTTCTTGTTACGTCATCATCTTTTTCTTTTGCTTCTTGATAAAACTCACGAGTTGCTAATTTCGGAGCCATAGACCTAAAGTCAATGGTAAGTACAGTTTTATCTTTTTCTATAAAGACTTGCATGAAACCTCCACCTCCAATATTGCCAGCTCTAGGAAGGGTGGCAGTCAGGGAAAAACCAACTGCAATTGCAGCATCAACTGCGTTACCACCTTTATCTAAGATTGCCTTCCCAATGTCAGAGGATAAATAATTTTGTGACACAACGATGCCCGAATTGGTGTAGGTTGAGTGGAATGGGTGAGGGTAGTCAATTAAACTTGCCTGACTAAATACTAAGTTAGGTAGAAGAAGAAATAATAATCTTAACATTTAGAAAATTAATGGTAGCACAAAGGCAGAGAAAGCAGTTACAACCAATATTCCTAAAATATTGAAATAAAGCCCGGCTTTCATCATTTGGGCAATAGTGAACTTTTCGGAACCATACACGATAGCATTTGGAGGAGTTGCAACTGGCAACATAAAAGCACAGCTTGCTGCAAGTGCAACAGGAATGGCTAATTGTGCAACTAGTCCAAGATTGTTTGTGCCATCAGGCAATAAATTTCCTTCGACCGTGGCCAAAATTATCATTATAGGCACAAAGGTTGCCGTTGTAGCCTGATTGCTTGTAAGTTCTGTAAGAAAAACAATTAAAACTACAATTAATAATATTAACAACACAGTATTTATGTCTGGTATGAGGCCACCAATCCATTTCCCTAGACCAGAACTCATTATGGCATTTGCCATTGATAGACCACCACCAAATAAAATCAAAATACCCCAAGGTAGTTTTGTAGTAATACTCCACTCTACAAGTCCTGAACCCTTACTGGATCTTGTAATGAATACTGCGAGTGCAGCTATGATAGCAATACCATAATCTGTAAGACCTTGAAGCAAATAGGTATTATCCAAAAGATCTCTAAACATCCAAGCTAGGGCAGTTAGAGTAAATATTATTAAAACTCTCTTTTCATCAACGCTCATTACTCCTA
>CAJWHU010000155.1 GCA_913041325.1 uncultured Fidelibacterota bacterium
GATTGAAAAATGCGGTTCGAAATCTAATGGAGAGTCTTCCAATTTTCTTGACTCTATCAACCCTAGCAGTGATTCTAGATGTAGACATTGAGAGAGAGGCAACTTCATGGCTTGTTTTCAGAGTTGGCTATTTAATATGCTATGGCGCAGGAATTACCTATCTCAGAACTTTAATTTGGGCGGGCTCAATTGTAAGTCTGATTCTGATGGCAAGTGCGTTAATCTGACTAATTTCAGTTTTTGGTTAAACTCTGATCTTTCACCAAAGGCCACCAGTAGACTGCTCCAAAAACGATCACCATATAAAAATGGTGCATGCTATGCGCATTTAGGTGAGTGATTTTGTTTTTAATCACACAATATTCAATCAAGTGCACTACTAACATACCCCACCCCAAAATATTAAACAGAATTTGCCAAAAATTTGTAAATTCAAAAAACTGATTCAGGAAAAATAATGTCCACAAACCAATCAGGAAAAACCTCATAAATAATTCTTGTGATTTCATTACCAAAAGCTCTGAGACAAAAAATATATACTGATAATTTAACAATAAAGATACCAGAAATAAAAGATTTTGCTGATTGACAGTAATGAAGAAAATACATTAACCTCCAAATAAGTGTGTATAAAAATATGGAATTAAAATGACTGATTTAGTTACGCTCAAGATAGATGAAACGGTTGCTGAAATTACTATGGATGATGGAAAGGCTAATGTCTTATCACATGCTATGTTCGACCAACTAAATGAAGCTTTTGATGTCGCTGAAAAAGAAAAAACGATTGTAATTTTGAGAGGCCGAGATGGACTTTTTTCAGGGGGATTTGATTTAAAAGAATTATCAAAAGGTCCAAGAGAGGCGCTCGAACTGACAAGTAGAGGTTCGCGATTTGCGAGGAGAATTTTGTCATTTTCAACACCTGTTATAGGATTATCTACAGGACATTGTATCGCAATGGGTGCTTTTTTGATGCTTGCTTGCGATTATCGAGTTGGTGTTCAAGGACAATTCAAAATAGGGTTAAACGAAACACTCATTGGAATGACGATGCACGACTTTGGGATTGAACTCGCTCGTTATAGAATTCCCCTCAACTACTTCAGTAGAAGCGTAATAAACGCAGAATTGTACACTCCAAATAATGCAATCGAGGCTGGATTTTATGATGCCGTCATTAAAGTTGAATCGATGGAAACAAACATTTCCGAAATTACACAAAATTTTAAAAACTTGAATATGTCCGCTTTTGTTGGGACCAAACTCAAATCACGAAGATCACTACTAGAAACTCTCGACGAATGTATCGAAAATGACATGAAGATGGCCATGTAAAGCCGTTTAAACTCAATAATTAACTCGCTCTCGAAATAATGCTCTTCGGTTTGATATTACGTAGCATGTAAATAAAAGCAGTGTCAATAAGTGCGATAATAAACTTAAAGATGTACTTTGAAATAGCGATTGCAGCAGCAGTTGCGAAGTCAAGTTGCCCTGCAAGAACCCAAACAAAAGTATAGATAAAGGTGTCCAATGCCTGAGACAAGAGAGTTGATAAATTGTTTCTCAGCCACAACATTTTTTCACCAGTGACCGATTTAATTTTATGGAAAATCCAAACATCAAATAACTGGCTAATTAAATAAGCAGTTATAGATCCAATAACAAAGATTGGAGAATAAACGGCGAGGGTCGAAATTGCATCATGAACTTCCTCAGCGGAATCGGCGACATTAGATGGGAGAAAAAGAGTACTTAGAACTAGCGTAAACATCACAGCTACATTTGCGAAAGCACCCAAGATAACGGCTCTATTTGCCTCTTTACGACCATATTTTTCACTCAACAGGTCAGTGGCAAAATAAATACCGGAGTACATTATTGCTCCCATGCTAACGGTAAAAGTTCGATCAAAGATGATAACATCGCTAACTTTACCTCCCTGCAAATTACTCAAAACGATGCCTAGAACAATTGCCAAATACAATCCCTCCTTTCCAAAAAAATAGAATAGGAGTGAAGCTAGTAAAAGATCATATAAAACTGTTAATACCCATAGGATTTCAGGGTTCGAGACTAATAAATCCATAATACTCGTGAGTGTATCAGACTGCTCTGGTTAACAGTAACCATAGATATCTGAATGAGAAAACATTCGCAAATACACCAGCCACATATGTAAACGCGGCAGCTTTTAGAACTGACCTGCACGCCTCATGATAAGTCTCTGGAATTTTCTTCTCAAGTATAGGCATTGCTCTATTAAAACTTGCATCAAGCTCAACCTCTAGTGTAATAAGGTGAGTAAATAATCCAATCAAGGTGGAGACAAGGATGATAATCACACATATTTTCAAAAAGGAGTAGGCTCCAGAGGCTAAGACCGCCGGTACCGCAAATAACATAAGCGTATTTGAAACGCGCGATAGCCATGCGGTCTTTTTAATTATTTCCGTCCTCTGTTTCAAAGGTTTGTAACCCTCATAATCTTGAATAGCGTGGCCTATTTCGTGACAAACAATTGATAATGCAGTCAAACTTTTTCTGTCAAAGCGCTCAGCTAAAACACGAACACTTTTCTTTTCAGGATCATAATGATCAAAAGTTTTTGTCTGTTCTAATGCAACATTAGTAATATCCAGCTCGCTCAAGATCTCACTCCCGAACTCTCTTGGACTGAATGGCATGTCACACAAAACCTTGTCATTTTTTTTAAAAGTGTATTTCAACCAAAGTGAGGGCGCGATAAAAACGAAGATAAAGACTAGCGTGAAGATCAATATGGTGCTCCAAAAGTATAATATGTATTACGGATAACAACGCTACACGTCTCATGTACTTGCATTGAGCATAACTAAGATGATAATTTAAGTGAATAAAAATAATAAAAATTAAAAGTTTTATTAATTGAGGTTTAAATAAAATGTCTTTTCTTAAAAAATTTTTATTAGGAGTTTACGACAGTTGGTGCGTAGTGATGGATGCTAAAATAAATCCACTTAAATATCTGCCGGATCGCAGCTTACAAGCATATTTCATGATTGTGTTATTTATCATGTGGAGTGCATTTTTCGCTCTCATAGCAGCCTACTGGGGCGGGATTCTAGGCAATTACAGTATTTGGAAGAGTATTTTGCTCCATCTCTCTCTTATTATACCTGTAATCATAACCCATGCTGTTTTTAGAGGTGCTGAAGAATATGGCCATGATTGGCTCGTAAAATGGCGCTCTGAATTTGACAAATAATTCAATAAGCGTCCACTAAATAACTGGTAAATAAAACTTTGATCAAATTAGAAAAAGATGAAGAAGTATTTCATCTAACATTGGATAATGGGGAAAACCGCTGGGATACAAATCTCGTGAGAGAAATTAATGGAGCTCTTGATAAAATTGAAAAATCTCAGGGTCCAGCAGCACTTGTCACTTCATCCTCCGACGCCAAATTCTTTTCAAACGGTCTAGATCTAGATTGGATTTCTAATGCACCTTCGGATGAGCGAGCAGAATTTTCAAAAGAATTTATGAATTTAATGGGTCGTCTAATCATGCTTCCCATACCCTCAATTTGCGCAATCAATGGGCATGCTTTTGGTGCAGGTTTCATGTTCTCTCTTGCGCATGATCTGAGATTTATGAGAAGTGATCGAGGTTATTTGTGCGCTAATGAAATCGAAATAGGAATGCTTATCCCAGACCCAGAGATAGCCTTATTTAGGCATAAGTTACCGGCCCATATTTTCTTTGAAAC
>CAJWHU010000156.1 GCA_913041325.1 uncultured Fidelibacterota bacterium
ATTTTGTATAATCTTATTTTTTTTAAACTAAAAAAATGTAATAAATATAAGGGTTTAGAGTAAGAGTAATCTTTAGTTAGAATAAAATAGATGGCATGTAGATTGCATGTCTATTGTAAAAAAAATGTCTTATTGTCTTGCCATAAAAGTAAATGAAGGGCTTGTCTTTGCCTCTGACTCACGAACTAATGCAGGTCTAGATAATATCAATACTTATTCGAAAATGTTTACCTTCAATGTTGGAGATAGAGCTTTTGTTCTCCTTACTGCTGGAAACTTAGCAACCTCTCAAGCGGTATATCATCAACTAGAAAAAGATATTTCAGCAGAAAATCCCGAAATGAGTTTAAATCTTTGCGAAGATCTTGAGGAAGCAGCAAGCTATGTTGGCAAACTAAGCGTAGAGAGTTCTAATCAGGCCCTTGATGTTCAAAACCAATCCGCATTGATGGGGTCTTATTTCATTTTAGGTGGCCAGATACAGAATCAAGAACCTAATTTACTTCTAATTTATCCTGAAGGTAATTTCATATATGTTTCTCAAGAACAACCTTACCTCCAGATTGGAGAAACAAAGTATGGAAAACCAATACTCGATAGGATGATAAATGAAGATACACCAATTGGAGACTCAGCTAGGGTTGCATTACTCTCCCTAGATTCAACAATGCGAAGTGATCTTACTGTTGGGCCTCCTATAGATTTTGTTGTATACAAAAAGGATCAAATGCATTTAGATTATCAAGGAAGATACAAACTTAAATCCCCTTACTTTAAGGAAATTTCAGATACCTGGGCAACAAAACTATCAGATGCTATACACTCTTTACCTAAGTTTAGTTGGGAAGAGGAGTAACATACCTAAAGAAACTTTTTGAAAAAGCTCCATATTTCCTCTGAGGCATCAATATCCTCATTACCTGATCCAAAGTAATACCAGTAGATGGGGTTCTGCCACCAATTAATTTTGAAACCTGGCCAAACATGCCTGCCATCAATAATCTTATAGATCCATACTTCGTCATTGGAATTGTTTGACCAATAACGCTCAAAATAAATATCATGTTCAGCACCTTCTTTTTTTTTCGTAATCATTTTTACTGTCTTTGAGTCCAAGTTATAAGCATTAGCAAAAAAATTTATAGTAGATGTTAGATCATAATATGCACCCCAACCATGATCATTCTCGATATCTCCATCGAACAAAGTAATTTGATCCTCTGTCCCATGTATTTCAAAAATTGAAACTGGAGATTTTGTAATGCATGCATCTTTTGTCTTCTTCATTAAAGACCCCGCCACAGGAGCAACAGCGATAAATAAATCAGAAGCAGTACAAGCTAGAAGATAACTCATGTCTCCTCCATTAGACATGCCAGTTGCAAAACCTTTTTTTCTTTTCAGGCCATATTCTTCTGAGAGTAATGTAAAAAGATTTCTGATGAAAGATACATCATCAATTTCTGAGCCTTTGTGAAATTCGTAACCCACGTTAAAAAATGTATTGCCTGAACTGTCCTTAGTTCCCTGAGGATAAATAACCATAAATCCCTCGCGATCGGCAATAGCATTCATGTCTGAATAATCCATTATGCCTTCAGCTGTTCCTGTGAAACCATGCATAACAAAAACAATTGGAGAATCTTCTGTAAGATTATTAGGAACATGAACAAGAAATTCTCTTTCAACTCCCTGATGAATGATAATTCGTTCTTCAGCTATCAAACCACACGAAAGAAATAAAAATAAAGAAAATAGTAATTTAGTTAACACTTTCTGACCCTGCCAAATGAAATTTAACCAAGCTTATTCCATCCTTTTCATAAAATTTAAAAGAATTATGATCAACACCTTTCAAGACTTGAAAATTATGCTCTATGCCTAATTCTAAAAGAAAATAATGATACTCTTGAATACTCTTATAGTTCATATCATCCTGTCCAGACCATAACATTAATTCTGGGGTAACGTTTTGGGAATATGTATGCTGTTCTGCCAAAGACCAAGCATCATTGCCTGCGCCCACAAAGTATATGTCTCTTTTGTTGTCTCTAGGGTCATCTTCATATCCTTCACTATCTTTGATCTGTTTTTCGATAATATAAGAACCGCCTCCAGCTGATACTGTTCCAAAAAGATTTGGATACTTGAACATAAAGCGTGTTGCTGCCCTGCCGCCCTGCGAAAATCCCTCTAAGCCACGTCCATGTCTGTCAGTTATGGTTCGATACTTGCTATCAATATGAGGTATAAGTTCATTTATAAAGATATCCTCTCCATATGAATTTAATTCATCAGAATTGTAGTGACTAAGCTCTCCTCCATTTACAAAAACATAAATTGCAGGATCTATGGTTGTGTCCGTGAAAATATTATGAATATAGTTAGATAAAAAAGCTTCTCTAGCTTCATTTCCTGGCCTTCCTCCGTGAAGGTAGTAAACAGTTCTAAATCTTTTCTCAATCTCGTCATGATAGGCATCAGGGATATAAATATAATACCCAATAGCAGTATCAATTAAGGTGCTCTCAAAGACACCTTTTTTTAGCTGCTTTGGAAAAACATATTTATCATCGAGTTGATTTTCCCAAGAAAATCCTTTTGAGTACTCTCGAATAAATTCTCTGAACTCATCTTTATTGACTAAATTATCTTCATTGAAATCAAGTAGGGAGAACATTCCCTCAGACCATTCATCTTTTTCTAAGAATCCGTTAGAGTTTTTATCCAATTCTTTAAATCCAAAATATGCTCCCACCTCGACTCCTACAAAAGTCAAAATATTTTTATACTGAAAAGTAACTATAAATAAGAAAATAAATAGAAAAATCCACTTGAATTGCATTATTTTTCTACGGCATATCCCCAGTAATTGTATCCGACTATTTTTGGTGTTTTAGGAAGATACATTTCCTCCAACTCGACAATCTCAAATCCTGAATTTTGTATTAATGTCGGTATCTTCCTATCTATATTGCAGCCACCTGCAAGTTTTCCCCAAAATGGATTTATTCTCTTTTGCCATTTTCTTATATTTTCATCAGGAGCCTCACCGTGTTCACAAAATATCAACTTACCGCCGGTCTTCAATACCCTCTTTATCTCTCTGTTTGCTCTTGCTACTTCAGGGATTGTGCACATAGTGTAAGTAATCAAAACAGAATCAAAATACTTATCAGGTAGAGGTATCTCTTCAGCTCCAGATGATATGAAATTTACTTCTATATTTTCACTATCTGCTACTTTCTTTGCCATATCACTTAATTCTTCAGAAGGATCTAGCCCCCAAAGTTCATCAATTTTTGATTTATCATAGAACGGTAAGTTAAGACCCGATCCAATGCCTATTTCTAGAACTTTACCTTCTACAAGAGGGACCACTTTCTGTCTTTGCCGTGCAACTGGATTAGACCCACAAGCACAATTCAGAAATTTTGGAAGAACATATTTATCATATAGACTCATGATTTAAATCTTATACTTACCTGAACTAAAGGCAATAAATATGAATGAGAACCTTGAAAATAAAGTCTGTCTTATAACTGGAGCCACTAATGGAATAGGCCAAGAATCAGCTAAAGCCCTAAATAATATGGGAGCTGAGATTGTGTTTGTTGCAAGAAACGAAGAAAAAGGAAATTTTTTAAAACAGCAGTTAAAAAATGATTCGGGACGTGATGCAACAATGATCATTGCTAACCTTTCATCACAGGCTGAAGTCAAAAGAGCTGCAAACGAATTTTTAGC
>CAJWHU010000157.1 GCA_913041325.1 uncultured Fidelibacterota bacterium
TTTTAAAATAACACTTCGCTCACTTAGAAACTTTATGTCATCATCAAGTGTTTTTATTTCGTCCGTTTTGGTCACAATCCTTTCTTTGGTCCTCGCATAAAGCGAATTCTTGTCTGATTGCGCTCTTTGCAGTTCCCAACGCTTATTTTGAACATTATCAAGATGTTTTACAGAGTCTTGATATTTTTTTTCTATTTTGATAAATGCTTCTTTCTTGGAATTATAAGTATTTATTTCATCGTTGATTGTTGGTTCTAATTCATCCAATTCTTTGTCAAAATCTAAACTTAGTTGCTTCAACTGCTCTATTTTCAGATAGTTATTTTTGCTTTCGCGGTTTAGGCGATCTATTGTTAATAAAGCTCCCCTACTTTTTTCCGAGTTGATTAGAATCTCATTACGTATGGAATCTCTTCCATCGTTAATCTGCATTATGGTATCGTTTAATTTTTTAATTTCCAGTTCTTGAGCTTTGTAAGTTTCTTGCGATTTTCTAAGGTCCTCCTTATAAATTTCAGACTTTGATGATTTATTCTCTTTTAAAAGGTTCCATTCATTGATTTTAGCACGAAGAGGTAGGATGGATGATTCCAACCCGTGAATTTGTAAAAATGCAAGTTCGGTATCCTTCATTTTTAATAACTCTGTTAGCCTTTCATGTCGTTTAAACCTTTTTAACTGCAATTCTAAATGATGAACTTTTTGCTCAACCTCGGCAATGATGTCCTGAACACGATCAAGATCAATTCTTGTGGCTTCAAATCTTCTTAGAGTAGATTTTTTTTGGGTCCTGTATTTGTGTATGCCTGCCGCCTCTTCAAACATTTTTCTACGATCATCTGCATTCTCAGATAATATTTGTTCTATCATTTTTAATTCAATGACAGAGTATGCATCCGCGCCCATACCTGTATCAACAAAAAGATTAATTATATCTTTCAGCCTGCATTGGGTTTTATTCAAATAGTATTCAGACTCTCCATTTCTGTAAACCCTACGCGCAATCTCTACATCATTATACTCTATGGGCAGTTTACCCGAATTATTGTGCACTGTCATCGAAACTTCACAAACACCAAGTGGCTTTGTACCTTCCGATCCGTTGAAAATGACATCTTCCATTTTACCACTTCTTAATATGGAATATTTTTGCTCGCCTAAAACCCAGCGAATTGCGTCAACGATGTTTGTTTTTCCACACCCATTGGGACCCACGACTGTGGTTATGCCTTGCCCTAGTTTCATGACCTCTTTATTGGCAAAGGATTTGAAGCCATGCATTTTTAATTCGGATATATACACAAAAGCTGGTCTAGATGCGGTTCGTAAAGTTAATGGACATGGACATTATATGATAGAAAAATACCGTATATAATTTACAGTTATCATTCAATGTTTAAACTGATCACAATCTATAAACTTACAATCTTGATCAATTATATAAGTCTGTCCAGTTTCTTTAGATCGGTAAGTTGTTTTTGATACTAACTTACCATATTGGTTAAAATTGACCGATACAATCCTAGTACCATCTAAATCAAAGATATAATGCTGATAAACATTATATATTCTTCCGTATGGTTTATCGTATGGGCTTTTATCTTGTGTTTCTTGATTCATTAGAGTGGTCGAGTTACTTGCGGCTAGGAGGGCTATTATTGGTAAGGCTGTAAAAACTCTAATCAACTCAATAAACCTACTTTATTAACAATTTAGAACAAGCCAAAATTACGCTTGTTTACACTCATGTGACAGAATAAGTTTTATTATAAATGATTATCCCGGTGGCCAAACTAGTTTTCTGCCTGCGAGTATATGCAAATGTATATGGTAGACTGTTTGGCCTCCCATCTCGTTGCAGTTAAATACTGTTCTATAACCTTCATCACTGTATCCTTCATTGGTCGCAATTTTACTGGCAATGAAAATGAGCTCTCCTAGCAAATTAACATAATCTTCAGTAATGTGATTGAGGGTTTGAATATGCTTTTTTGGAACTACTAAAGCATGGAATGGAGCCTGTGGATTAACATCTTTGAAGGAAATTATTTTGCTATTTTCAAAAATAATTTCAGCCTTTAATTCTCGGTTTATAATTTTACAAAACAAACATTCTTTCATCACAAACAAATTAAGTTAACAACTCATTTAATATTGAAATTGTGGCCTGAGCTGCTGTATCCGAACGCAAGCGTCTATCAGACAAGGTATAGAATTCTGCGTTTCGATCTTTAAGTAATTTATGTTCATCATTGTTGAAATCACCTTCTGGACCAATGAGAATATTAATATTTTCACTTTTATTAATTCTTAGACCTGACAGTCTATTTTCAGATTTTTGCATACCTACTAAATTTTTACCTTTTGCATTTTTTAACCACATCTTAAACTCTACTGGCTCTAGTAATTTTGGGAAAAAACTTCTATTGCATTGTTTTGCAGATGCTTTAATTATTTTTTTGCATCTATTCATATTTAAAGACTTTTTTATGCATCGGTTCGTGATTATTGGATGTATCTCTTTGATTCCAAGTTCGGTTACTTTTTCAATAAGGCTCTCAAACCTCTGCCCCTTTGTTAAAGCTGGAACAATATTTAAATTGAATGTGTTCTCTCCTAATCCAATGATTGTATTAATTATCTTCCCGTAAACAATTTTATTTTCGATTGAAGTTATTTGGCCAACATACCCCTTACCAGCACCGTCCAATAAATATATTTTTTCTGATAAATCAGTTCGTAAAACTTGAGTAAGGTGATGAGACTCATGATCATCAAGGTAAAAAGTATCTCTTGTCAGGTTCTTGGAGTTTAAATAAAAAGCCTTATTTGGTGTCACTTTCTAGGGCGATTGAAACTGATATGAATTAGAGTACCAGAATAATCCTGCATTTGATCTATCTCAGTTTTGAGGGGTAACAACTCAAATCCCAACATTACTGATACAGATGTTTGTCCAACCATTTTAAAATCAATACCTAGTCCAAGGAAACCACCTTGGTTCAGATGTATATCAGGCTCTTCCCATCTTTCTTTAAAACTACCAGTTTCTTTTCCATCAAAGCTTAAAACTCCGCCGACTCGTGCAGTTATAAATGGAGAGAAATTATTTTCGATTTTCCCTACGAATGGATAGTAATTTGCTCCTAAAAATATTGGGACCATGAATAAACTTTTTCCTCCAATGGATTCATATCCGCCAGTGAACTGGTTATAATACACACTCTCATCGGAGGACTTTATGTCATACAGCCTTATTTCACCATTAAACGAGATAATTTCAGATTCATGGAGAATTTGCCTCGTAAAAAATACACCTGAACCACTTTTGCCAATGTCAATACCAAAACCATTGTGAGCCTCATTGAAATTTGCCACCAAAAGTGGACAATAAATAAAGAATAAAAATATTTTCATGATTAAAACCCGATTATAGGTTAGCTAGTGAGCGTTGAACTGACATATGATTAGTTTTTGTATCGAACCGCAATAGCTCATTCCACTTTTTCTTCAAACTCAGCATCTTGAATATCCATTTTTGATAATTTTGCTTTGACATCGTATTTTGCTTTCTGTCTACTATTTGATCTTGAAAAACGAAAAATAGCAAGCATAGGCGATATCAGCTTATATAGAAAATAAGCTGTGAAAATATAAAATAACCATTTAATCATTACAGTTCAGACACAGGATTATAAAACTTTGTTCCTGATAT
>CAJWHU010000158.1 GCA_913041325.1 uncultured Fidelibacterota bacterium
TTATCATCAAACAAATTACGTGCTATTTCTTCAATTGGTTGGTTTGGTTTAAAAACAAAAATGTCATTTCCTTTGGTTATGGTCAATGAATCTGAAGGAAATGCAATTAAAGTTCTTTCGTAGGTAGTGTAATCAATTATCACCACAGTATCACCGGGACTAAAAATCACTGGTTCAAACATTTGAGTTGTAATCGTATTCCCACTTCCGAAAGATGCATCCCCATCATTATCAATACCATCGTAAGGATTACCGGGACTTTCTAGGAAAGCATATCCAGCTAAACCAACAGGTGACCAGCCACTAGCTCCTATGCCTCCTAAACCAGATTCTAAATCAGTACCATTATCATATGAAAATGCAATGTCATCAATTTTATCAAAGTCTGCCCAGTCATCTTGGCTATCGCCATCTCCGCCTGTTATGGTTCCAACAATATAGCCAAAAACCATTTTATCAATGTTTTTATTGCTTATATTTTTTATATCATATAGCCAGAAAAGCACATCTTCAGCTAAAATATGGTTCCATTGCAGTCCTCTAATAGCGCATTCTAATCCCATACCTCTTCTCTCAAGGTTTAATGAATCAGGAAAATAATTGAATTCAGCATCATTATAATCATCCATAACAAAGTAAGATTCTTGTTCAGCATTTTTTTGGTTTTTTCCAAAGTATCCATTCCAGCTTCCTGACCAACCTGGATCAATGGGGTCACTTGTTTTATCTGGCCAAGAACTCGGCCAGGTGTGTATGTAATCTGGATCATCTTCGTTTGGGCCCATATGGCTCATAGCGACTAGGGGAGTATCAGGATTTGTATATCCAGGCAAAGGTTCCCATCCCCAGTGTATGTCTTGGTTCATCTCGCTTCCTCTTGGACCATAAACTGTGGTTACACTTTTTTTGAGTTGACCATCTAAATTTTGAAATTCTGATCCTACTAAGTGGCCAACATCACCGATGTATTCATGCCCTGAATTAATTGGCCATTCTCCACCAATATCTTCAGGTTCTGAACTCCACCTACCAACAAGACCATAATTATAAAATGTTGATCTTATTTTATTGCCTGAGTGAGTATTTTTCGCTCTAGAAAGTTCGCTTCCTTTCGCAAAAATAAGTTGACTAAAAAATAAATATAGTAGAATTTGTTTGATCATTTTCAAAAAGAAATTTTTAATCCAATATCAATTTTTCTTGGTTCAGAATACCACTCAGGCTTTAATAAGTGTTCAGTTAAATTTCCGATACGTTCAGGATTTGTTAATGAAACATCGTTCGCGCTGAGAGTGTATGTTGCTCTACCCGTATCATTCCAAACATTTATTTCATTTCTAATATCAAAAATGTTATATATGTTGACAAATAGGTTAGACCTAAATCCTAAAAGTTTTAGTTCGTATGATGTTCGCATATCAAAGGAAATAATATTTGGCTTACGAGAACTATTTTCAGCAAAACCAGCAAAAGCGCTTGAGCCACTCACGCTGCCAGTTTTGAATTCAGGCGTATAAGGTTTTCCGCTCCAGTAATTTCCAATTATACTAGTAATCCAATTCTCTCCTCCAACGGTTAATCTTAGGTTTAAAGTGTGAGTTTGATCCCAGTTAAGTGGAACCATTGCAAGTCTAGGTGATTGATCATTTAAGGCATCAAAATATGCATCTGTTGGATTAGAATAAGTACCTTCAGCTAGCATCCAAGAATAGTCAATATTTAAACCAAAATTGTTTTGATATCTTCTTTCAAGCATTATGGTAAAACCTCGAGTGTTGGCATAATCCATATTCTGATATTTTCGATAATTACCAACAGGATATTTTTTTATGGTAGGGGATATTCCAACCCAATCTCTAGTGTCTCTATAGAATAGAGTCACATCAATGGATGTAAGCCTTGCAATTTCTTGCTTGACTCCAACCTCATACATTATAGTTTTTTCTGGTCTTAGGTTGGCATTGCCTAGGATACCTCCATTGTTAGAGTTTGTTATCTCAAATTCAGGGTTATCATATAAAAATGAAAATTGAGGGATTTGAAAAAAATGCCCGTATGAAACATGTATGACACCCCTATCTGTAATCGGATAAGCTATGCCAATTCTAGGTGATAATTGGAAAGATGTATTCGCTTTTTTATATCCATAATTCCAACGGTATTCATTGCGTATAGAATCTAATTGGTGACTAAAAATTTCCGATGATGTACTGTTTGAATTTTGAGCAGAAAATAGATTTTCTAAATTGATAGCACCTTGAATATTTAATGAGTCTATAATGTTTATGTTCTCTGCAATTTGATCAACATCATGCTCCCAAAAGACAACTGTGTCATTTTCAGAATTTGCTAAAAAATATTTTCTGTTTTCTGGCATCCGCGAATCTTTTGGAATCTTCCAGTTAGGATCAAAATAATCAAACCGTACACCAGCATTAATAATTATCTCATCCAGTTCTATTTTATCTTGAAGATAAAATGCAATCTCCTTTGGTTTAACTTTGAGATAATTATGATTTGTGGTATATGTTGGATTAATTGTCGGCTTAAAAGGGTATACCCTTGACCCATTTAATGAGCTAAATCCAAGTGTGTCTCCAGAACTAGTAACACTCCAAGATCCATTATTTTCAGGCACAATAAATTTATCGTCTACCTCCATATTATACATTTTCACTAAAAATCCTGCTTTAACAAAATGGTTAGTGTTAATTTGGCTTGAAATATCAAACTTCACTTGCTGGAAGCGTGTTTCTCTTTCAAATCTTCCGTTTTGTGTACCTCCTCTACCAAAAGACCATGCTGGAGTTTGGAACTGATCACTCGCTATATAGCCGCTTTGATCTTTTCTATCTATGATGGATATCATATTTTCATTCATCCATGTAATTTCGTATCTAGGAATTTTTGTTGTGATGTCATATCCACTTCTAAAAGCGATGCTATCAGACAAATTATACGAATCAAGATCTTGAGCATTAATTAGTTGTGGTTGAAATGGAACATCTTGAATATTCTTATAAAGTTTTTGAGAATATTGTGTAGAAAAATTTAAAAATTTAAGCTCGTAAAATGTTTTAGATGATATTGAGCGAGTTATATCAAATATGTAGGACAGGTCTTTTTCATAATTCCAATTGATTCCATCCGGGTTGTATTTATAATAAGAGTCGAAATTCCTATAATTTTTGTCTGTTAAAAAAGAGGTTAAAGAATATTTTGTTTGGGCATCCTTCTTCCATGTTAGTTTAAGCTGTCCAGCTAGTTTTTCAAATGGTGCTAAAGGTACAATACTTTCATCCGCAAAACTTCCATTTGGCTTGAAGAGCTTCATGCCATAAAAACGATTGTTTGTTTTAAAAATTCTTAAGTTACTGTAAAAAGTAAAATTGGAAGGAAGAAACGGAACAGGTCCACTTAGAGATGCAGCGAGGTTAACTTGCTGAAGAGGGTTTTTCAAAAAATTAAGCTGATCAATATATCCGTTACTATTTAAATCAAAAGAATGCTCACCCCAATCTTTTCTTCCATTTCCTTCGCCAATACTTGGCTGAGTATAGTTTCCATCGCCATTAGCATCGTAATAATCCCCTAAATATCCATCTGTGCCAACATCACTATTTATAGCCTCCATGTAGTCATTACCATCCCATTGATTGTTTCCGTTTTTATCCCA
>CAJWHU010000159.1 GCA_913041325.1 uncultured Fidelibacterota bacterium
TCAAAACCTGTTATATCGACAAGCCACTTGTTTAATTCATTAATTAGTACTTTATAACCTTTAACTTGATTATCAGGGGCAAAGGGGTGAATGTTTGATATTTCCGGCCAAGTGATAGAGGTCATTTCAGTCGTTGAATTTAATTTCATTGTACATGAGCCTAATGGTATCATACTAGTATTCAGACTTAGATCTTTTTTTTCGAGCTTGTGGATATAGCGTAGCATTTCGGTTTCAGATCGATAATCATTGAAGACATTATTTTGCAAAAACTCTGAATCTCTTTCTAAATTTTTTGGTATTGAGCTTATGGTTTCTAGATCTATCTCCGCATCAAAAACGGAGAGAATTTGTTTTAGATGTTCTATCTTAGTTGTTTCATCTATTGAGATTCCAACAAGACCTTCTGATGGTACACGAAAGTTAAATTTTAAATCTCTGGCCTTTTTCTCCCATCCAGTTGCTCTGAATATGATTGTGTCAAAAAATGAATCACATAAAATTTCATAGCCTGAATTTTTTAATGAGGTATAAAGTATACGAGTAAGTTCATTCACACGTCTAGCTATTTTTACCAAGCCATTACCTCCATGGTAAACGGCATACATTCCCGATATCACAGCAAGTAAAACCTGCGCGGTACATATGTTAGATGTGGCCTTTTCTCTCCTTATGTGCTGCTCTCTTGTCTGCAGAGCCATTCTTAGAGCAGGTTTGTTATGACTATCCTGCGAGACGCCAATTAGCCTTCCTGGAATTTTCCGTTTAAACTGCTCTGTTGTTGAGAAAAATGCTGCATGGGGTCCCCCATACCCCATAGGAACTCCAAATCTTTGTGCACTACCGACAGCGGCATCCGACCCCATTTCCCCAGGTGTTTTTAGTAATGTCAAGGCTAGTAAATCTGTAGCCATGCAAACATATGAATCATTTTCATGAGCAGTATGGATGATATCTGTATGGTCATTAATTGATCCATTTGTGTCAGGGTATTGCAAGAGTACCCCAAAAACATTATCTTCAAAATTAAACGAATTTACGTTTTGGACTATTAGCTCGATTCCCAAAGGAGTTGCTCTAGTTTTTAATACATCAATTGTTTGAGGATGACAAGAATCTGAAACGAGGAAGACATTTTTATCCACATTTCTTGTATTATTATAAAACATGGTCATTGCCTCTGCGGCCGCAGTTGCTTCATCAAGTAATGAAGCATTAGAAATTGGTAAGCCAGTTAAATCTGATACCATAGTCTGATAATTAAGTAGCGCCTCAAGCCGGCCTTGGCTTATCTCCGCTTGATAGGGGGTATATTGGGTATACCAACCAGGATTTTCAAATATGTTTCTCTGTATAACGCCGGGCATAAAAGTTCCATAATATCCCATACCAATGAACGATCTATAAATAAGATTATTTTCTGAAATCTCTTTCAATCTGTTTATGGTGTCCATCTCATCAGATGCTTTAGGAAGTCTGGTTGAAGAGCTTGAATGAATTTCCTTGGGTAATACTTTGTTTGACATTTCATCTAATGATGAAAAACCCAGGTAGGAAAGCATGTCCTCAATTTGTGATTCATCCGGACCAAGGTGTCGTTGTAGAAAATCTGAAGGCATATTAGTGAGTTTAATAAAAGTTAAATGTTTAAATTTGAGCAACAATAATACAAACATTTACCTAAATAATTTCACCAATTATTTAATAGTTAGGTTTAAAAAAATAACTAAATAAATTTAGAGTCAATATATGAATAGATTTATTCAAATAAACGTCATCGTAAAATGCTTAACGATGATTAAGGCGAAATTTGCTTGGAAAGCAAATTAGTTATTAACAATAAATGCACCTTTTGGGTGCATTTTTTATTTAGAGGGTAATAATATTAATGGAACAACTTATCAAACTTCAGGGGATTGACTCAAAATTAAAAGACCTAAACGATCTGCTCGGAGACTTGCCAACAAGAGTAGAAGGTTTAAATAAAAAAGAAGAGATGACAAAAAATACCATCTCTGACAAAAAAAGCAGGTTAAAAGAAATTGATGTTGAGGAAAATAAAAAAGAAATTGACGTTAAACAGGTTATTGAAAAAATTGACCAGCTGAAAGATCAACTTTTTCTAGTTACGAATAATAAACAATACGATGCTATAATGGCAGAAATTGATCATCTGAAAGAGCGAAAATCTAAACATGAAAATGATGCAATAGGACTTCTTGAGGAAAAAGAAGTCTTGAAAGAAACTGTGGAGTCTATGGAGTCAGAACTAGAAACTCTTTCAAACGACCTTCAAAAAAGAAGAGAAAAGCTAGAGTCTGCAATTTCCGAATCAGCAGAAGAAAAAGGATTGTTGGAAAAACAAAGAAAAGAAAACGTGGCCAAAATTGATGAAGATATAATCTCTATTTACAACAAAGTAATGGACGCTAGAGATGGTTTGGCGGTTGTCAACATAGAGGGTTCAGGTTGCGGAGGGTGTGGAGCTCATATACCCCCACAGAAAATTACAGAGGTGCGAGCGGAATCAGGTATACATAGGTGCGACATTTGCGGACGATTTTTATTTAATCAATAAACAGTCGTAATTTTATGTATAAAAGTATTGAGCCAGTTAGATAGTTGCTATTGACACGGATATCAATCCGTCTCAATAGAGGAAAGTCCGGGCACCGCAGGACAGGATGCTCCCTAACGGGGTGAGGCTAAAATCACAGCTTATGGAAAGTGCAGCAGAAAGTATACCGCCTTCGGGTAAGGGTGAAACAGTAGTGTAAGAGACTACTATTCTTTAAAGAGATTTAAAGAATTTGCAAACCCCATCTGGTGCAAGATCGAATAGGCTCCGAGATGTTGTTCGCATTGCTTGAGGAGCGGGTAGATTGCTTGAGGTTTATGGTAACATAAACACTAGATAAATGACTATCCATTGGATAATTGACTTTATTTGATGACAGAACTCGGCTTATGAGCTGGCTCAATATTTAAGGCTCACTAACAATTAGTTTGCAAATGAGGATTGTCTCATTTAGTAATATGATAAAACAAAATTTCAAAACCAAACACCATTACTTAGAAAATGAATAAGCTATTTTTTAAAGACGAGCATCTGATGATCCAGAAGATGGTTCGTGAATTTGCAGAATCAGAAGTAAAACCGGTTGCAACAGACCTTGACAAAAAGCAGCAATTCCCCTCTAAAATAGTAGAACAAATGGGGGAATTAGGATTAATGGGAATACTTGTCCCTGAGAAATATGGTGGGTCTGGTATGGACATGGTGGCATTTTCGACTGCAATAATTGAATTAGGAAGGGCAGATGCATCCGTAGCTATCACGATGACTGCTCATAATTCTCTTGGTATACTACCTCTCCTAGCCTTTGGTTCAGAAGAGCAAAAAAGCAAATATTTGCCTAGGTTAGCTTCTGGTGAAATTTTAGGTGCTTTTGGATTAACCGAACCGGAGGCTGGAAGCGATGCAGGCGCAACAAAAACAAAAGCCGTTAAAGTTGGAGACGAATTCGTAGTGAATGGAAGTAAGATTTTTATAACCAATGCAGGCGTTGCAGGGTTACTATCATTTACTGCTCAAGTCATTGAAGATGATGATAGGTTAGGAATCGCTTCATTTATTATACCAACAGACACACCAGGTCTTGAAAT
>CAJWHU010000160.1 GCA_913041325.1 uncultured Fidelibacterota bacterium
TTATATTGTTTAATGAGAGATATTACATAAGTTTTGATGCTTCAAAACCCTTTAAATCAACTCAGTGAAGTGATAAGGGCAGAGTCATAACCTTGGTTTGAGATAAATAACTCTGCCAAGGTTTTTTTTTAGGAAATAGAATTGAAAAATAAAATAATAATGGATCGTCTAGCAATTGAACGATCTATCACGCGTCTTTGCCATGAGATTTTAGAACAGCATCATATAGTAAAAGACCTTGTTTTGGTTGGAATACATAAACGTGGTGTACCTTTGGCAGGTAGAATTAGAAACAAAATATCTGATTTTACAGGATGCAAACTTAATAATGGCTCGTTAGACATAACTTTTCACCGTGATGACTTTAGAGAAAGGCTTTTGGTACCTGAGGTGAAAGGCACAAATATACCATTTTCTTTGGATGGTAGAGTTGTAATTCTCATTGATGATGTGCTCTATTCTGGTAGGACTACGAGAGCTGCACTAGATGAGCTAAATACATTTGGTAGGGCAGCAAGGGTTCAACTAGCAGTTTTAATTGACCGTGGTCACAGAGAGCTTCCTATCAAGGCAGATTATGTGGGTAAAAATGTACCTACAAACGATGGAGAGCATGTGCGTGTTATGCTAGACGAGGTTGATAATATTGATAATGTATTATTAATAAGGCACTAAGTGGAATTATGTTAAAAAACAAACATTTATTAGGATTAAAGGACTATCCCGCAAAAGATATTCAAACAATTATTGATACCGCATTTAATTTCCGCGAAGTCTTAAACCGCCCCATTAAAAAAGTTCCTTCTTTAAACGGAGTTACTATTGTTAATCTATTTTTTGAAAACTCTACAAGAACTAAAATAAGCTTTGAGCTTGCTCAAAAGCGCCTGAGCGCTGATACTATAAATTTTTCGGCATCATCAAGCAGTTTAAAAAAAGGTGAGAGTTTTAAGGATACTGCTCAAAATATTGAGGCAATGAAGATTGATGCAGTTGTGATGAGACATCCAATACCCGGCGCACCCAAACACTTACAGGAATTTATAGACGCGATTATTATAAATGCAGGTGATGGTGCCCATGAGCATCCTACTCAGGCCATTTTAGACATGGTAAGTCTTCATGAGAAGTTCAACAGATTAAAAGGCTTAAAAATTGGAATTGTTGGAGATATAGCTCATAGCCGGGTTGCTCTTAGCAATATCTATGGATTAACTACGATGGGCGCAAAAGTAATGTTGTGTGGGCCACCGAATCTAATTCCAAAACATATGGTGGATTTAAATGTTGATAGTAGTTCGAATATTGACGAGATAATTGAATGGGCAGATGCTTTAATCATACTTCGCATTCAAAAAGAAAGAATGGGTCTTACTTTAGTACCATCAAAAAGAGAATATAGAGCAACATTTGGCATCACCAAAGAAAGAATGGAAAAACACAAAAAGGAGATTGTGATCATGCATCCAGGTCCAATGAATAGAGGTGTCGAAATTGATGGGTTCGTTGCTGATAGCGATCAAGCTATAATACTTGACCAAGTCTTAAATGGTGTTGCATCGCGAATGGCTGTACTTTACCTTTTATGTGGTGGTAAGTCTCGCGATGGAGATAATTAGATGTCTTTAAAAAAGCTAAAAGAAAACACCGTTTTAAAAGGTGGAACAATATTGGATCCTGTTAAAAGGGAATCTTATGAATCAAATATATTGATACAAAATGGATTTATTGAAAAGATTGGCGATTTTGACATTCCACCATCTTCAGAAATCATTGATTGTGATGGTCTGATCATCACCCATGGTTTTTGTGACTTGCATGTACATTTTCGAGAGCCTGGAGGAGAATATAAAGAAACCTTAGATACAGGTTCAATGTCTGCTCTGGCTGGTGGTTTTACACGCGTATGTGCGATGCCTAACACCAACCCACCTCTTGACTCCCCTGAGGCAATAGCCTTCATACAAAAAAGATCTAAAGAAAGCCCGGTTCACATTCATCCAATCGGTGCAGTTACTAAAATGCAAAATGGTAAAGATATCACTGAGATGTCGTTGATGTATGATAGTGGCGCAGTTGCTTTTAGCGATGACGGAATTCCAATACAAGATGGACTGGTAATGAGGAACGCCCTGGAATATTCGACTATGATTGGTGTACCCGTAATTAATCATGCGGAGGATGTATGTTTGCGTGCTAATGGTGTGATGAATGAGGGGGCTATGTCGACTCACCTTGGTTTAACAGGCAATCCAGATTTAGCAGAATCTGCTATGGTTCATCGCGATCTTGAGCTTGCAGAATTTACAAATGCTCGTCTTCATGTGCCTCATGTTAGCACTGCAAAAGCTATAGGACACATTCGTGAAATGAAAAAGAAATACAAAAATATTTCAGCCGAGGTTACTCCGCATCATCTTTTTTTTAATGATGATGCTCTGAAAGATTATAACACAAATTTAAAAGTTGCGCCCCCAATAAGAACAGAAAATGATCGAAAATCGCTAATAAAAGCAGTTGCAGATGGGACTATCGATTGTATTGCAACAGACCATGCGCCTCATTCTATTGATGAGAAGGAGACGACTTTTGATTTAGCCTGCTTTGGAATGATTGGTTTGGAGTCAGCTTTTGGCGCTGCAAATATGGTATTAGTTGAGGAATCAGGGTTGAAAATTATCGATTTGATCTCTCTTCTTACTGTAAATCCTCGTAGAATTATGGGCTTCAATAGTGACCTCCTCAATGTGGGGCAATTGGCTGAGTTGGTTGTTATTGACCCTAATTATGAGTGGATCTTTCAGGCTGACAATATATATTCAAAATCTGAAAATTCACCATTCATTGGCAAGAAATTAAAAGGTAAAATTAAATTGACAATTTCTAAAAAATTTGTTTTTGGTTGTTAGGTTTTGTTCTTAATAATATGTATTGACTGAGGGAACTTATAAATAATAAATTGTCAGGCTTTAATGCAAACGATTATGCGTACTAGATCAATTAAAAACACTGAAATAGAAAAAGATTGGCTAATAGCAGATGCCAATGGGCAAACGTTGGGAAGATTTGCGTCAAAAATTGCCCAAATTTTACGTGGTAAGCATAAAGTTAATTATACCCCGCACATGGATATGGGAGATTTCGTAGTAGTTATAAATGCCGAAAAAATTTTAGTTACCGGTAATAAAGAGAACCAGAAGATGTATTTTAAGCACACAGGTTATCCCGGAGGGACGAGTGAGATAAGTTTAGCACATTTACGACAGAAGAATCCTGAAAAAATAATACAAAACGCGGTTCGAGGGATGTTACCTCACAATCGGCTGGGCAGAAAAATATTAAACCATTTAAAAGTTTATAAGGGTGAACAGCATCCACATAGAGCCCAAAAACCAAAAACTTTCAAACTTTAAATCTCATGACATTTGAAACAAAATATTATGGAACAGGTAGGCGCAAAAGTTCGGTAGCCCGAGTATTTGTTACTCCTGGAAAAGGAATCATAATGGTAAATAATAGACCCTTCAAAGATTATCTTTGCAGGGATAGTCTAGCCACAATTGTAATGCAACCACTTGTAGCCTTGAAACAAGAGAAGGTATTTGATGTACACATAAATGTTAACGGGGGAGGTTTAACGGGGCAAGCGGGAGCTATAAG
>CAJWHU010000161.1 GCA_913041325.1 uncultured Fidelibacterota bacterium
CAGTAAGTGTAATTCTATGCGTTTTATGTCCTCGATCTAACATTATTGATTCCATTTTGCGCCAGTCCCAGCCTCCACCTCCAGAGCCATGAACGAATACATAGTGTTGCTTTTGATTTGAGTTATCAGATGCTTCAGTAAGTGAAATAAACGGAGGCGCAAAGAAAGGTAGAACAAGTGCAAAAAAGCAATGGTATGTACATTTAAATTTAATATTAATAAGCATATAGAGGTTATAATCAATGAAAAATAGTTGAAATATAATGTTTTTTAAGAGAAAAAAACATTATTTACACATTTTAATTTAAAGTGATTTATTAAGAGATCTTTGTAACAAATTGAAACTGCACATTTGAGAAATTTTTTTTAAAAAAAAGCACTTTTTTTTACTTTTTTTGTTGACAATATTTCTTTCTTTGTTATTATAACAATTACCGACCGACAACTGACACAGGAACAACTGCAGACGGGAATGTGAGGGAAGTCGGAGGGAGAGCCCCCAGGGAGAAAGCGTTGTAAAGACCCGGTGAAAAAAGAGAGCTTTACGACCCACCAAGGATGAAGAGATACCATCCAAGGAGCTGAAGAAAATCTCACTTTAGACACCTGGGGAACTCGGATAAATTCAAAAAACAGAGCGAAAGCTCTGTTTTTTTTTGCTAATAATATTGCATTTGTATTTGACGTTGACTGTTTCTAAAACGTTAACCGATATCCTCCATCTAAGTTTAGAGTTTCCCCATGAAAATAGGCGCCCGCGCGGCTGCATAGCATCACCGCAACTCCCGCCATATCATTCTCATCGCCGTACCTATGAGCAGGAATCTTTTTAAGTTCCGCCTTAAATGATTCAGCGTTTGGGTCTTGCCAAGCTCGCCTAGTCATCTCTGAGTAGAATCTCCCTGGTGCTATTGCATTTACTCTAATGAAATCATCGGATACCGCAAGTGCTAATTGAGTAGTTAAATGCTCGAGCATTTTTTTGCTTGCTGAGTAGGCTAAAACACTGGGTACTACGATACTAGCGGCAACGGAACTTATAAATATTACTCGAGATGGATCTTCTAACGTTGCATTTTTAGAAAGCATATCTAATAACGCTTGAGTCAGAAAGATGGGTGATTTTGTATTCAACTCCATTGTTCTATCCCAATCTTCAACTTTCATTGTTTTGATTGGGGTACCAAGTCCGATTCCCGCGTTGTTAACAAGCACATCAATATGTTGCTCTCTTGCTCTGATTTCCGAAACTAACTTGTTGACTCCGTCAAGACTACTCAGATCACTTTTGATCGCAATACACTCACCATCAGAAATCTTTTCCAATTCATTCTTTTTCTTTACTAAATTATCCTTTGATCTTGCGGTTATGTAGACTCTCGAGGCTCCAGCAGCTAAAAAACCATGGGCGATGTAACTCCCAAGGCCAGTAGATCCACCAGTTATAAGACAAACTTTCCCTTTCATTGAATAAAGATTCTTTTCCATATACATTCCGAAATAATTAATGACTGCTTTATTGAGAAGAGCTTAAACAAGTTGTAGGAAAAATGATAGCTACATCTAAAATTCAAATAGTCAACTTTGAGATATACTACAGCCTATGAGAAAAATGAATTTCATAACTCACTCCATGCTGATTCTTTTTACATTTTTGGTAGTCTCATGCACTGATCAACAGCCAAAGTTTCCGATGGGTAATGATGAAAATTTTGACGCTACGATAACTACTCCCTCTTTTAATCATGGCTCAGGTCCAAAAATACTAATCGATGGTGGACACAACAATTTTTTTGTTCAATTTAATTTTTTTGAACCACTTCAACAGTTATTGATCGCAGATGGCTATGTAGTAAAGGTTAGTAAAACAAAATTTTCATTGGATATTTTAGAAAATTACAAAATTCTTATTGTCGCAACTCCTATGGCAACTAATTTTATGGATTCGGTACAGAGATACGAGGGTGCATTTGACAGCAGAGAATTGAAGGCGCTGAAGACATGGGTGAAAAATGGTGGCTCACTTTTAGTGTTTAGTGAGCATTTCCCTTTTGACCTTGCGGTGCAACCACTTTTAAAAGTCTTCGAGATCGATACATCAATAGGTCAGGTCATAGATAGGCATAACTTTGAATATAATCCAGGTCAAATTATTTTTGAATCCGCCTCAATCGAGGCGAATCATCCCATTATTGATGGGAAAAGGTCAGTTAAAAAACTGGCTAGCTACGGAGGTAGTGCTTTAACTGGAGAAAATTACACCAATATCTTAAAACTTTCTGACAAAGCTGAAAATTTGGAGAGAGAGTGGCGAGGCGCCATAATGGGTCCGATAGGTTCGGGCAATTCGCAGGGGCTGGTAGGTTCCTATGGGAGAGGTAAAATAGCCGCATTCGGCGATTCAAACGGGTTCTTTGCAATGCAGATTGAAACTGATCATGAACACAAACTTACTGTTGGAATGAATGATCCCAGTTATGACTGGAAAAACTTTGTATTAAACACTTTTGATTGGTTGGCCTCGGATTAAATTTTTAATACTCAATAACAGCGTCAATTACTCTTTCAGCCAAATATTCACTGGTGGGTCTTTCTATATCAAAGACATTCCAGCCATTGAAGATTAATAGTAGATCATACTTGGGTATTATCAAGATATGCTGTCCTCCATAACCAATGCCGGCCTGCATCCAAATTTCTTTATTATCAACATCGGAATATAGCCACCATTGAAATCCGTAATAAGTGTTAGGATAGTTGGTTAAAATCGTAGGTGCCATGATTTCATTGATCCAATCTTCACTAATAATTTCCTTACCCATCCATTGTCCTTTATTTGCGAACAGTAAGCCTATCTTCGCAAAATCTCTAGCGCTTATGTAAAGACCACTTTCAGTATCAGTTAAACCGTCCGGTATCTTTTTCCAAAAGAACTTATCAATTCCGAGTTGACTAAAAAGATATTTTTTAGCAAAACTTTCCACTGATGTACCCGTTGCTTGCTCAAGTATTTGAGATAAAAGAATGGTGATGCCACTGTTGTAATTAAACTCATCACCGGGCGCTGAATCCATCGATGCAGATAGTATATATTCAAGCCAAAACTCACTGTTTTCCATATTAGCAGCATCATTTCGCGGATCTGTATAAGCATGGGTTGACTCATCCCACTTCATACCCGAGGACATAATGAGAAGATTACGAATCGTTATCGATTGTTTTTTTTTGTCCTTAAAGTTTGAAGCATAATCTGGGAAAAAATCTACTATTTTTGAGTCGATATCTGAGATATATCCTTTATCAATAGCAATTCCCAAAAGAGCTGAAGTCACACTTTTTGTAACTGATTGAATTGTGTGCAGATCTGTATCCTTGTAGTAGGGATGCCACTCTGGATTAAAATAGTTATACATTGGATTGGCATGAACACCATAGTTTTTTTCAAGTATCCGAATTTGCTCATCTTTTTTGTCTTTTGTAAGTTCGGCGTAGTCAATATCATAATATTCCTCGAATACAATCGCATTGCGTTTGATAACGATAAAGCTATTAATGTATCCGTGCTTTAGTTCCTCAAATTCTTTATGAAGGTTTCGGAGAATTTTACTATCCAAACCTTTGGATTCAGGAGTTGCTATTTGCCAGGAAAATTTTTCAGA
>CAJWHU010000162.1 GCA_913041325.1 uncultured Fidelibacterota bacterium
GCTTACACTTTTTACTTCGCTATAGAAAAGAGCTCAAAAATGGTCACAGCCGTGTGGACGCTATTAAATCTACTATTATGAATACAGGCTCTGCTTTATTGATAACAACATCAGTCCTTGTCGCTGGATTTTCTGTCTTACTATTATCAGCATTCCTCCCAACATATCAATTTGGTCTTTTATCGGCAGCAATGATTGGTACAGCCTTATTATGTGACCTCACACTATTACCTGCTCTTTGTTTGGTATTACCAAACCCAAATAAAAAATAATTTTCAGCTTCAAAGTTTATAATATCTACCAATGTATAATTACAAAAATATAATTTTGGGAATAATCTTAAATAGTGTGATCTTCTGTGCACAGTTTTCAAAAAAAGGCGTCTTAACGTTAGGTTCCATCGCTGGAAATGATGCTCCGCAACAATGGTCTAAATATCAATCAAATATATCTTATATCCCGACTATTTCTTTCAAGCAAAATATATTAACGCAGTCCTTCTTTGATTTGGAATGGGGTTATCGGCTACAACTAGATTTTTCAGGTGATTCACTTTACAAAACAATACAAAAGACTTACAGAGGTTGGGCCCGTTACTCAAACGAAAAATTAGAAGCTAGATTGGGTTTGCAAAAAATTATTTTTGGCCCAACCCAAATTCTTCGCCCTCTTTCATGGTTTGATAGTTTTGATCTCAAAAATCCCACCAATGAAACTAATGGCGTACAAGCATTACGGTTGAAATGGTTTTCTTTAAATAATAGTAGTCTGTGGACTTGGTTAATTAGAAATGATTCAGATAAGACTTCTTATGGTGGTAGATATGAATTTCTTTTATCAATAGGGGAAATTGGGCTTACGATACACTCTGATCCAAAAAATAACCACCAAATAATTGGGCAACCAGGTATCTCTATCGATGAAGCTCATAAAAGAGTAGCTATTGATTACAGGTACGATGGTATTATTGGACTTTGGAATGAAAGTGCAGTGATCCGTTCAGAGACATCACAAATCAGAATATCAACACTTGGAGCAGATTACACTCTCCCAATTTTAAATGGATTATTAATTATGGCAGAATCAATGCACACCTCAAATAAAATTAATGAAAAAAATGAAATAAAAAACTACACTGCATTCATGGCAAGTATGCCTGCTGGCATGACCCATTTTGGCATGTATGTCTCACAGATTGATTGGTCAGAAAATAAAGTATATCATTATTTACGTTGGAGTAGTACATTTGACAACTATAGTTTGAACTGGATATTCTCATTAAACCCAAAAAGAAACCAATATGATGTTGGCAAAAATATCCTCCCAAAATCAATAGCTGGATTTGGAGCAAATATTCAATTCATGTTTATATATCACCATTAAGGATAAGTATGGAAAACAATGCTGTTATCTCCATTAAAAACCTAGTGAAACAATTCCCTGTGGGTAGGGAATTTTTTACAGCACTAAAAAATATAAGTCTAAATCTCTGCAAAGGAGAATTCACAGGTCTTGTAGGCCCTTCCGGATCTGGGAAAACAACTTTACTAAATATCATAGGCGGTTTAGACTCTGCAACAAAAGGAAAAGTCAGAGTATTAGACCAATCATTAGACAATACGACTCATAATGAGCGAGCCAGGCTTCGGAGAAAATATATGGGGTTTATTTTTCAAAGCTATAATCTGCTACCGGTGTACACTGTTTTTGAAAATGTAGAGCTACCACTTATCCTTAACAAAATAAATAAATTTCAGAGAAAAAAGAAAGTGGAACAAGCTATCGAATGGGTTGGGCTTACAGATAAACGAAATTCTAAACCTAATATGCTTAGTGGAGGTGAATGCCAAAGAACCGCTATCGCCAGAGCTCTTGTCCATGACCCAGTACTTGTGATGGCGGATGAGCCTACTGCAAACTTAGATGCTGAGAATTCTCATAACATCATGAAGATTCTCACAAACCTTAACAAAGAACTCGATACTTCTTTTGTATTTGCAACTCATGATGAAAAAATAATGGGATATCTAAAACGTATTATACGTTTGGAGGACGGTAGTATTGTTGATGATAAAAAAATAATAAAAGATAATATTTAGTGTTAATTAAAATCGCATTGAAAAATTTACTGGGTGCTCGACTTAGAACTTTTTTAAATGTGTTTATTACATCCATGTCGTTCTTTATGATCATTTTTATAACAGGACTCTATGATGGTATGCGACAACATGCAAAACAAGTCACAATTGAAACTGAAATTGCTGGTGGTGCCTATTGGCATCCATTATACGACCCTACAGATCCAATGACATTTGAAAAGTCTCATTCTACATTGCCTCCAGAAATAAATGGTTTAGTTAAAGATGGAAAAGCAGTTCCTGTACTAGTTCGCCAAGCCTCAATCTATCCAAATGGTCGAATTATGCCGGTAATCATGAAAGGAATTGATCCCAGCCAAAATATTGTAAATATGCCTACATATACTTTAGAAAAAGACAGAAATATAAACATACCTGTATTGATTGGAAAAGGAATGGCAAATAATGCAAAATTAAATGTCGGTGACTCTTTTACAATTCGCTGGCTTGATGCTGATGGCACCTATGATGCCGATGAGGGTACCGTCGTACATATTATGGATACTGAAAATTTTAAATTAGATATAGGACAGATATGGATTCCCTTAAAGAAAGCTCAAGAAATGCTAGCCCTGGAAAATCAAGTCACTTATGTATCCTATGGCGTAGAAGAGAAAAAAATAAAAAAATCTGGAGATTGGGTTCATCGGGATGTTAATTACCTAATTCAAGATATTGAAGCTGCAATAGAGGCAGATAAGCCAGGTAATCAAATCTTGTTTACGATTTTATTATCACTAGCAGCAATGGGAATATTTAATGCGCAAGTCCTGTCTATATTTAGACGGGGAAAAGAAATTGGTACCCTTATGGCCTTGGGAATGACACGGTCAAAGGTCGTTGGACTTTTTACATTGGAGGGTGGAATCAATGCTGTTTTAGCCTCAGCCTTGACGATATTCCCTTTTGGTGCAATCCTTTGGTGGACAGCTGTGAATGGAGTGCCAATGCCAATGGATTATTCAGAAATGGGATTTATGATAGCAAAACAACTTATGCCCGTTTACTCTTTCAGCCTGATTGCCACTACAACTGTTTTAGTATTTTTTATCGTTATTATTGTAAGCTATTTACCATCAAGACGTATTGCTAGAATGAAACCTACAAATGCTTTAAAAGGAAAGACAGGTATATGATTCGTTTTCTTACCAAAGGCCTGCTAAGGGATCGATCTCGCAGCCTATTCCCGGTTGTAATTATTACAATAACTGTAGGGATTGTTATTTTTACCGTTGGTTTCATGAAGGGAACAATGAATAGTGTATTTTTAGACACTGCTGTGATTATTTCAGGACACGAAAAAGTGGTAACTCGTGCATATAAAGAGGAGAGCCAGATGCTTCCAAATGATCTTGCTTTATTGGATGTAGATCAAATGGTAGAAAATCTTAATATAGAGTACCCTACTCATTTTTGGAGCCCTAGAATAACCTTTGGCGGTCTATTGGATATCCCGGATAATAACGGGGAAACAAAAGATCAAGGGCCCGTTA
>CAJWHU010000163.1 GCA_913041325.1 uncultured Fidelibacterota bacterium
CCAAGGTAGATTTCTTCTTTTCCCTTTTGAAGGATTAGCTCCCAGTGCAAATGTGAGCCTGACTTCGATCCTAATGTGCTCTCCCGCATACCTGTATTACCTGATTGTCCAATTACAGTTCCCGCTAATACCTGCGCCCCAGGTTTAATCTCTTTCTTTATGCTTGAAAGGTGAGCGTAAATCGTAATGCACCTAAAGCCTTTTACCAGATCAAATCCGTGGTCAACAAAAACAGACTTTCCAAGCAATACATTATTAAAAATATCAGACGGAGTATTTCCAACTTTCGAACTGGCTTTTAGTAAATTTTCCCTAAAATCAGCTGGTACCTCTTCATAATTTTGGTCTGACCTGATAACAATTCCATCCGCAACTGCCTTCACTGGCGTACCCCAGTTAGCAAAAAAGTCAACGCCTCGGTGGATACCATTTCTATAGCTTCGGGGAGCATTGGGTAATCGCATTGTTCGTTTTGGAACCTGAACATTATCGCACGGTAAAATCAGCTTTAGGGAGTCAACCCATTCTTTACTAAAAACAAGTCCTGAATTTGTAATCTTTGGCTCAGATTTCTCTATGGTACTCAATATAGACAAGGGCGAATTTTTAGATTTTTCGTTTTGTGCAATACATATTGAAAAGGCAAAAAAAACACAATATAACAGGCCCATTAGCTTATGAGCTCCTCGATGCCTGCTACACAGGCATCGATTGGCGCACCAGAATAGTTTCGAATATTTTCCCCAATGAAAATAGACTCTTTTATCCCTGGGCCCATTGAAAGTGGTTCATCAAAAAATACGATTGATGTTGGTATGTTTATTAAAGTTATTGTATCGAAAAGTGTGTATTCGTATCGTGCCCAAGATGTAGGGATAAACAATATACCATCTGCCCAATTTCGATTTCTTTGAAGGATATTAACAGCTTGAAATTGTTTGTGAGTCTGGTAGGTTTTGAAGGTAATATTTTTTTCTTTAAAATAAATCTTTAAGGATTTGTTTAACTTGCTTAGCGTTAGGGTGTCTTTAACTTTTGAGGATTGTAAACCTAGAAGGTTTAGATTCGGGCCTTGCAGTATTAAAATGTTCATTGTAGAGGAATTATGTTTCCAATAATATAACCAATGACCATGCCAATAAGAAGTGCGAGAGTCATTATACGTCCTCTTGCGAGCTCAGTCGCGTATCCTTTTTTTATCGCAATGCCTGAAACAAGAGTGCCAAGTGCATTTAATATCCAAAAAACTGGAACTGAAACTATTTTTATAATCATTGGCCCTATCAGGGGAATTGCTGCTACAATGACACCCAGGCCAGCAAAAATTTCGGTAAAAACACCAAAAATAAATGCAGTAAATACTATAAGCTTTTTATCTATTCCATAAATAATTGCTGTGCTAATAATTAATGTTACAAAAATCCAGATGATTATCTTATAACGATAATAAAACAAAACAGACTTTCTTTGCATAATCACTAAGAGATTTTAGAATATTATCTTAACTTATATTTTAAGATAGTGCTGTAGCCGTAGTATTCCTCTGATTCATCCTCTGTGACAATAATAGATAAGATATTGTCTTCAATCTGGTATGTCCCATAAGTAGTGTCTGTTTCAACAATAATAGTAATATAAGGGTTATCTGCGTACCAAACCCCGCTGCCTAATTTTTTTACACCCTCATTCATTACATTATAATTGATAGCTCCCGAATTTTCAAAGGACAGGGTTTCAAGGTTATTTTCATCATTATATACTATAGTGATTTCTTCTCGCTCAGCTTTTGTTATGGTCGTCATTGATTCAAAAATCCACTCACCAACTAAACTATATTCCGAATTTTGAGCACATACTAAAGATAGGCTTGCAGCCAGTAATATTTTAGCTCTGTGTATCATATTTTATGTTAGTTATTTTAATTATTAAGATGTAGAAAAACATTCTCTTTATTTTTCGTCACGAATTTTAGCAGTGATAACAAAATATCCAAATTTTATTGAGGCTTTAATTATGTTGTTAGGAGGGGTTTTCGAAATCCACAGCTCCCTAACAATGCCATCATTTAGCAAATTATTCATAAAATAATCAGGTGATTTAATTCGTTTGGATGAATCACTAATGCTTATATCAAATCTATAGTGGTCGCACAATAATGAATCACCTTCATACCACACATTAACTGAATCATTAAAAAGAAACCGTGCACGACCGAGCATAGCATCATGTTCATAATTATACCAAACTCCATCTAGAAGATTTCTGTCTCTGTATTGCACCATTGCCAATAATGTTAAAATATTATGTGTGCTTTCCGGCACCTTTAGTTTGAGTTTTTTATCATACACAAGATAACCTTCTGGGTTTAATTTTCCAGAAATCGTATTTTTATCTGAACCCTGATATATTTTCTTTTCATAGTTTATAAAACCAAAGTTTAATGTATCATAGTTTGTAGTATAAAAATTACTGGCAGGCCATATAAGATCGAAAATGCCCCTGTTTTGAGTTGTATACTCAATTAATCCTGCCGTCTCTCTCTCTTGAACTACATCAGCAGCGTGGAGGCCCAAAACATAAATATTATAATGTTGAGAATGTAGGCTACTTGCAAAACCAAAAAGAAAAATAATAAATCTCATTGTTTCCAAGAAAATTTTCCTCGTATACCTAAAATCCCAATAACTGGTATATAAAAAGGTTGGACCATAGACCAAATCAAAAATCCCCTCATATTAATACTGGTGTTGAATAACCTTCCTCCTAAAAATAAAATGAGACCTTCTAAAAAAAGTTTCAAGAGGAACATAAAAACCCAACTTCCTCCGAATAAAATTGATAGCAAAATATGTGTATTGTAAAAAAAAATAACCAATAAAAACAAAAAGAATTCTGGTATAGATTGAAGGCTTTTCTTGGCATTTGAGGACCATCGTATTCTTTGATTAATAAAATCCATGATTCCTGGCATTGAGTTTGTTGTAACAAAGGAATTTGGGTCGATGTGTAAGTACGCATTCTTTATTTTAGATATACTCTGAACTAAATACATATCATCGCCAGATAATTCATCTTTAACTGGATCAAATCCGTTGATCAAAAAGAAATCATCTTTGTAAAACGCTAAGTTTTGTCCGGTTCCCGACCAAAATCTATTCCATCCTGCAGCACCAGCGTTAGCTACAATGATACTTAAAAAATCTATCTTTTGGTAATGCTCAAACCAAGTGTTAGTATCAGAAGAGATTTTAGAAAAGCCAATTAAAATACTGTCTTGCGCCAGAACACCGTATGTCATACTAGAAACCCACAATTTATTCACTCGGCAATCTGCATCTGTTAGAATAATGATTTCACCCTTTGCTTTTTCTATACCAAGCTGTAGTGCATTCTTTTTTGGGGTCATAAATTTTGATTTGTCTTCAATGTTTATAGCTTTAATGAAAAGATAACTTTTACTCGCCTCTTCTAGTATTTCTGCAGTGGAGTCACTTGATCTATCATTCACAATGATTACTTCAAGCTTCTCAATTGGATACTCTTGTTTAACTAGATCCCTTAAGATACCCGGGAGGTGTTTTTCTTCATTCCTAGCTGCAATAACAACCGATACTATTGGCATTTCTCT
>CAJWHU010000164.1 GCA_913041325.1 uncultured Fidelibacterota bacterium
ATGAATACCGATTAGATCTTGCCAGGGAGATGGGTGCAACAAAAGGTATCAATGTTCGAAATAATAGCATAGCTGAATTTTTTCCGGAACTAAATATGAAAAGTGGATTTGATGTTGGTTTGGAAATGTCCGGAGCATCAGAAGCTTTGATTGATATTGTAAGCAATATGTATCATGGCGGAAAAATTGCACTGCTAGGACTAATCCCAAACACAACTCAAATCAACTGGGATAGCATTATTTTTAAAGGACTCACAGTTAAAGGTATCTACGGCAGAGAGATGTATGAGACATGGTATAAAATGACACAGATGTTACGCAGCGGTTTAAATGTTTCAAAAATTGTTACGCACAAATTACCAGTGAATGAATATGAGAAAGCTTTTAGTATTGTGGAATCTGGTGAATGCGGTAAAGTTATTATGGTTTGGTAGGTGAGTAAAAATTTAAAACCAATTAATGCATTGCTCAACAAAATTGAAGAAGACGGCCTTTACAAAACAGAGCGCATAATTGAAACACCCCAAGGCGTAAAAATAAAAACTATTAACGGTGATGATGTTCTTAATTTTTGTGCAAATAACTATCTTGGTCTAGCAAATCACCCTGAATTGATTCATGCAGCAAAGCAAGGGCTAGAGAATTATGGTTATGGGTTGGCCTCCGTGCGATTTATTTGTGGTACTCAAGTATTACACAAAGAATTAGAAAATAAGATTTCAAGGTTTCTAAAAACAGAGGACACCATACTTTATACATCATGCTTTGATGCTAACGCTGGCTTATTTGAAACTATTTTGAACGATGAAGATGCTATTATATCAGACTCATTGAACCATGCATCAATTATTGATGGCATACGATTGTGCAAAGCCGAAACGCTGAGGTACGAAAATAATGATATGGATAGTTTAGAGCGAAAATTAAAGGAAGCAAAATCTTATCGAATGAGACTTATTGCAACCGATGGCGTATTCTCAATGGATGGAAACATAGCAAAACTTGACAAAATAACTTCCCTTGCTAAAAAGTATGATGCATTATTGATGGTTGATGATAGTCACGCCACAGGTTTCATTGGTGAAACCGGTCGAGGAACAGGCGAATACCACCAGGTAATGGACCGTGTTGACATAATCACATCTACCCTAGGCAAAGCCTTAGGCGGAGCTTCTGGTGGTTTCACTTCAGGGAAAAAAGAAATAATTGAAATTTTAAGGCAGCGTTCAAGGCCCTATCTTTTTTCAAATACCATACCACCTGTTATTATTTCAGCAGCTTTAAAAGCGTTTGATTTGCTTTCTAAAAATACGTTGCTCAGAGATAGTCTTGAATCAAATACCACTTACTTTAGGAAAGAGATATTGAACCTTGGGTTTAAAGTTTTGGGAAATAATCATCCTATTGTCCCTATTATACTTTCTGATGCTGTTTTAGCAAAAAAAATGGCAGAAAAAATGCTGCATGAGGGGGTTTACGTAGTTAGCTTTAGCTATCCTGTTGTGCCTAAAGATATGGCACGAATTCGAATACAAATTTCTGCAAGCATGACTACAGCACACCTTGACAAGGCGCTTGATGCTTTCAAAAGAGTTGGTAAAGACTTGGGTGTCATATAAAAATAAATTTATGTAACCTTGCTAACTTTTAAAACCATAGAGTATATTCACCAACTTTTTTTATTGAAAAATTTTAATTATGCAACATAATCTTACACCAAAATACATCATCATAGGCATCATGTTATCATGGACAGTTTATGCCTTATACCCCACATGGCAGTTTCAAAATATGTCGGAGGAAAAGAAAGAAGAGCTTCGATCCTCTGGTGATTTAGAACAGATTGAATCAAAAATTATAAGACAAGGCTTAGACCTCAGAGGAGGAATGTATATTGTGCTCGAGGCAGATATTCCAACACTTGTTGGTAACCTCGCAGACCTTAAAGACGAAAGACTTGCCTCTGTAATAAAAAAAGCTAACGAAGCGGCTGGAGAGTCAAATACTGATTTCTTGACACAATTTAGACAAAGTGCTGAGCTGGACGGTATTAAGCTCTCAAGATACTATTTTGAGCTAGGATCAACATTAGATCAAATTCTAATCTCGCTTGAAGAGGAGGCCGAAGATGCTATAAACCGCGTATTAGAAATCCTTCAAAATAGAGTAGACCAGTTTGGCGTATCTGAGCCAACTATACAAAAGCAGGGAAAACATCGGATCGTTGTTGAACTTGCAGGTATTCAGGATTCTAAAAGAGCACGTGACCTTCTACAAAGCACTGCATTACTTGAGTTTTATCTAGTTAAAAATCCATCAATAACAAATGAAATAATAACATTGCTTGATAATGGTTTAAAAAAAGACTCTACATTCGCTGCAAATACGGAAGATATGGGAAATACCGAAACTGAGGGAACAGTTAACAATGAAGCAACAAATGTTTCTGAATTGTTTAGCAACGAAAGTGATACATTAGAGACTGTAGACCAACTTTTCCCAGATGCACCATTCTCGAGCCTCCTCACCGCACTGCCTGGCGATCTAGCTGTTGAAAAGAAGAATCTTTATGCTTTGAAAAATTTGCTAAACAGTGAGAAAGTACAATCAATTCTTGATAAATCAGGTGGACAATTTTTATTGAGTAACTCAGCTGATGATCTTGCCACCGGTACAACAGAAGAATTCCATCGCTTATACTTCATTGAAAAAAGCCCTGAGTTGACCGGCGGCATCGTTGAAGAGGCAAAGGCTGATTTAGGTTCCCTTGGTGGAGGTTCAGCTGGGCAGCCTGTTGTGTCATTGACTATGAATAGCGAGGGCTCAAGAACTTGGTCTCGCGTAACTGGGTCAAATATAGGCGAGCGCATTGCCATTGTTCTAGACAATAAAGTGCACATGGCACCCTCTATTAGAGAGAAAATACCTGGAGGTAGGACACAAATAGAGGGCTTTTCTGATATCAATGAGGCAAAAGACCTAGCAATAATTTTGAGGGCTGGAGCATTGCCAGCTCCTGTCAATATAATTGAGGAAAGAATCGTTGGTCCCAGTCTCGGAGCGGATTCTATTTCTCAGGGAACAAGAGCAGTGATAATTGGTCTTCTTTGCGTCATTGTATTTATGGTCATTTATTACAAAATGGCCGGCACAATAGCAGATTTTGCATTGATTTGGAATATATTACTCGTTTTGGCAATATTAGCATCACTTCAGGCAACACTAACTTTACCTGGTATTGCTGGTCTTATTTTGACTGTGGGTATGTCCATCGATGCAAACGTAATAATTTTTGAGCGCATAAGGGAGGAGCTGAGAAAGGGTAAGACCCCAAAAGCTGCAATAGATTCAGGTTACGACCGTGCAATAACTACAATTATAGATGCAAACGTTACAACATTAATAGCCTCATTGGTTCTTTACCAATTTGGAACTGGGCCCATTAAAGGATTCGCAACAGTTTTATTTTGGGGTATCCTAATAAGTATGTTTACCGCAGTTTTCATTACCCGAACTATTTTTAACACCTATATATTAAGAAAAAATTTATCTACGCTAAGCATTTGATTATGAGGATAGTAAAAGACACAAACATTGACTTTATGAGTAAATCGTCTTTAGCCCTCGC
>CAJWHU010000165.1 GCA_913041325.1 uncultured Fidelibacterota bacterium
CACAAATTGCCAATAAACTTCGGGATTATATGGATTTCCAAAGTTCAGACAATTCGTAATGGCTGAGGGCACAGCTCCTGTGCAACTGATGTTCCTTGCAGCCTCTGCAACAGCTAAGGATGAGGCTCTGTATGTACCAGCCTCAATAATGCTACCATATAAATTATCCACAATATCAAGTGCTTCTTCATTAGAACCAGAAACAACTTTAACAATTTTGGTTAATGTATTATTTTTATCACCGGGATTTATCCTTTCAGGGCTATATCCACAAGAGAAATCTGAATTATATACTAAGTTCGAATTTTTTTCAAGAATGGGTACGCATATTTGCTCAGTGCAACCAGGGAAAACAGTTGACTCATATATCACTAAGTTATCTTTTTTTAAATATCTAGCTACAATTTCTGAGGCACTAGTAATAGGTCTCAAATTAGGTTTATTATTTTTATCAACTGGGGTTGGTACGGTAATGATATAAATGTCAGCATCAGCAATCGTTTTCTCATTGGATGTTATGGTGAAATTATCAAGACATGATAATTGGTTATTCGACAATTCGTTAGTTCTATCAAATTTTATATTGAGCTCATTTATTCTAGATTCATCTAAATCAAAACCTATGGTTACATATTTTTTGCTAAACTCAACTGCAAGTGGAAGGCCAACATACCCCAGTCCAATAATTGCTAATTTTTTATTTTCCATCACTTTTCTAAAACTCTTTCTCCCTTTTTGTCCACCTTTGCCACTACTTTTCCTGGGTTGCCGATAACTAAAGAGTATGGTGGTACATTTTTAGTAACAACTGCACCAGAGCCAATTATTGCATATTCTCCAATAGTCACTCCACAAACTATTGTGGCATTTGCTCCAATACTTGCGGATTTTTTGACAAGTGTCTTTGAATAAAACTCTGTTCCTTTTTGAGGAAATTCTGACCTTGGTATTTTAATATTAGTAAAAACCATTGAGGGTCCGCAAAATACATAGTCCTCTAGCTCAACTCCTTCATAAACTGAAACATTATTTTGAATTTTAACATTATTACCAATTTTCACATTGTTTCCAATATTTACATTTTGACCTAAAGAGCACTGAGACCCTATTATTGCACCAGACTGAATATGTGAATAATGCCAAATCTTAGTCTTTTCACCAATTGTAGCATTTTCATCAATATAAGATGATTCATGGCAAAAGTAGTTTTTATATTTTTGATTCATCATAAAATTTGCTGACTAGCATAAACAAGTGTTTTAACAACTTCGTGCCCATGCTTAATAGTCGCTATTTTAGGTTTGTTATCTGTTAAATGATTTAAAAAGTATTCAAGCTCCAAATCAAGTGGCTTCCTTTTTTCGTAAGAAATTGCCTTGACTGGTCCGTCAACTTCTTCTGGAACACCAGTTGAAAGGTTTATTTTTTTTGAGTAAAGTTTCAGTGGTTTATCATTTAATGAATCCTCAAAAGATATCATAGCCTCTGAACCAATTACTACCAATCTATGTTCTTTAAATGGATGCAACCAACTAACAAAAATATGCCCTTTAACTTTATTTTCATATTCCAATTGCATCAAGGTAGAATCAGGAATTCCTTCCTGCAAGAATGCACTACCTTTGGCATTAATTGTCTTTGGAATTGAATCAGTTAAATATTGAAAAATTGCTATATCATGAGGTGCGAAACTCCAAAAAACATTCTCTTCGGTGCGAACTTTTCCTAAGTTTAATCTATTACTATAAATATATTGTAGCTTGCCTATACCGCCAGAAGTAATCATCTTTTTTATTTTTTTAAGTGCTGGGTGAAATAAAAGAACATGGCCGACCATTGCACTTACTTTATTTTCATTGACAAGAGAAACTAATTCCTCAGACTCCTCTATTGAAAGTGTCATTGGCTTTTCAATTAGAACATTCTTGTTACTTTCAATGAGAAGCTTCGCAATTTCAAAATGTGTTTGAGCTGGGGTAGCAATTACATATCCATCATAACCTTCTTCAATTGCATCTTGAACATTAGAGTGCCCATTTACCCCAGGATAATTATCTAAAAGTGTTTTTAGTGCGATATCGTCAATTTCAACAATACCTTTTAACGCATTTAACCTTTGTAAGGTTTTGATGTGATTTTTCCCCCAATAACCCGCGCCAACTACACATATTTTATTGTCTTTTATACTATTAATCATATTTCATTAACAACCTTTTCTAGGTATTCCCCATATGGACTGCTAATCAATTTACTTGCTATATTTTTCAATTGTTGCGCATCGATATAACCCATTCTATATGCAATTTCTTCAATGCAAGAAATTTTTACACCTTGTCTTTTTTCTAAAGTCTGAACAAATAACGAAGCTTCTAACAATGAATCTTGAGTGCCTGTATCGAGCCAAGTAAATCCACGTCCCATTTTTTCTACATGCAATCTACTATTTGAAAGATATACTTTATTAACATCTGTAATTTCTAATTCACCTCTCTCTGATGGTTTCAGATTCTTTGAAATTTTAACTACATCATTAGGATAAAAGTAAAGCCCTGAGATGGCATAATTAGTGGTTGGATTGACTGGTTTTTCTTCGATTGAGATAGGTTTACCACCTTTATCAAAATCTACTACACCATACCTTCCTGGGTCATTAACGTAATATCCAAAAACAACTGCGTTATTACAGTTATTGACTTCTTTTACACTATCCCTAAGCTTATTTGGTAACCCCCCACCGTAGAAAACATTATCCCCCAAAATCAAACATACATTGTCACTGCCAATAAATGATTCTCCAATTAGAAATGCTTGAGCAAGCCCATCTGGGGAAGGCTGTATTTTATAGGACAACTTTAAACCAATTGAGGAACCATCTTTAAAAAGGTCCTCGTACTTTGATATATCTTCGGGAGTTGATATAATTAAGATGTCTTTGATGCCCGCCAACATAAGAGTCGATAATGGATAATAAATCATTGGCTTATCATAGATAGGCAAAAGCTGTTTATTAGCTACTCTTGTTATTGGGAAAAGCCTTGTTCCACTTCCTCCTGCGAGTATTATACCTTTCATTATTTTAGCAATCCTAATCTTTCTTGATTATAATTTTGATTTTGTATCTTTTCCCACCAGTTCTGGTTGCTAAGATACCATAGAATAGTTTTTTGGATTCCAGATTCAAAACTTTCTTTGGGATCCCATCCCAATTCTTTTTTTATTTTTGAAGTATTAACCGCATATCTAAAATCATGCCCAGGGCGATCTTCTACGAAAATGATGTTCTCATTGTAAAACTTTCCTGATCCTAGTGGCATTTCATTGTCGAGTATTGCACAAATAGCCTCAACAATTTGAATATTAGTGACTTCATTATTCCCACCGATATTATACGTCTGACCAGGAATACCTTTTTCAATGACTGTATGAATAGCTCTACAATGATCTTCAACATACAACCAGTCTCTGACATTTAATCCTTTGCCATATATTGGCAGTTTCTTATCTGATAAAGCATTTATAACCATTAACGGTATCAACTTTTCTGGAAATTGGTATGGACCATAGTTATTTGAGCAATTAGTGATAATTACAGGAAAATTA
>CAJWHU010000166.1 GCA_913041325.1 uncultured Fidelibacterota bacterium
TAAACTGACGCATCTGCGATAATTGAATGTGTACTTTAGCAGTAGGATTTGATTTTAGTACCTTTCTCTGCTGAGCTTTTATGGCAGATTTTAAAGAAAGACCATCGATGTCCACTAGACCAAACGAGGGGATGAGTAAATCTCCTGTTGGTGATACAGTTAGAGAATGAATGGAAATATTGTCACTTGAAATAATATTCATCCTAAAAACATCGCCCGGGCCTACAACATACTCATCCTCATTAATAGGTAGTTCAAGTACATTAGTGGCATTTTGTTGTTTTGTTTCAGAATTAAAAACAGAATTTTCAGGTTGCGCGGAAATCTTGGTTTGCATATTTCTTAATGCATTCAAGTCTAAGTTTTGAGCTAAAGTCAAACTGCTAAGAATTATTGAAAATAATACTTTTTTCATATGTCGTGGGTGTTGTATGTCGAGGTCTCGACTCATGTCAAGTCCTTACTATCAATTAGGTTATGAGTATTTCGTTTTTGCCTATTTTTTTATTAACTGGGCGCAGTATAGATCGATAGTAATCCTTGTTTGTTCAATCAAAATTATTCTATAATATAAATTATTCCAAATAATATATTGCCCGGGCAATATATTAAAAAATATATCATCGATTATGAATGGTAATGGATAAAATAAAAAAATATATTTACACCCTAAAATTTGGTGATTGCTAATGAATTCTATAAACAAGATAAGAGAAAATATTCAGCATTGTAAAGAAAAGTTGCTTTTGAAAAATGACAACTCAAATCTTGACAAAATAGTTGAACTTGATAAAGAAGTAAGGACATTAAAAACTGTCTCCGGTGAAATAAGAGCGGAAAGAAACAGTGCCTCCGAGATGATTGCGGAAACAAGAAAGTCAGGGGGAGATGCAACTAAGGCCATAATGGAAACAAGAAAGTTGGGCGACGATCTCAAAGTGATTGAAAAAAAATTAAAATTAAAAATGAAATCGTTGAAAGAATATTTATACAAATTACCAAACCTTCCTCATGATAGCGTGCCGCAAGGTAAAGATAAAAAAGAAAATGTTGTTGTCAGGGCATGGGGAGATAGGCCTAAGTTTAATTTTAATCCAAAAACACACATAGAATTAGGTAATAACCTAAGACTTTTTGATTTTGAAAGAGCCGCTAAAATTTCTGGCAGTGGTTTTTCATTGTACACCGGTAAAGGAGCACACATTGAGCGTGCACTTATTAACTTGATGATTGACCATCATACTTCAATATTTAATTTTGAGGAGATGTTCCCGCCTGTGTTAATGAGAAAAGAGTCCATGATAACTACTGGCCAGTTACCCAAATTCGAGGAGGACATGTACCACACTGAATTGGATAATCTTTATTTGGCTCCAACAGCGGAGGTACCAATAACAAATATACACAGAGATGAGATTATCGATGGAGAGAAACTTCCAATTTATTATGTTTCTTACACACCATGTTTTCGAAGAGAGTCCGGGTCATATGGTAAAGACACACGAGGCTTACTCAGGATGCACCAGTTTAACAAAGTTGAGCTGGTAAAATTTACGAAGCCAAGTGATTCTTACAGTGAATTAGAATCACTAACCGAACAAGCAGAGTCATTATTACAAAAGTTAGGATTGCGATATCGAGTGATTGAGCTATGCACAGGAGATCTAAGTTTTGCAGCAGCAAAATGTTATGATCTCGAGGTTTGGGCACCAGGCGAAAATAAATGGCTGGAGGTATCATCATGTAGCAATTTCGAGTCTTTCCAAGCTCGGCGTGGTAACATCCGATTTAGAGACATAAAGACGAATAAAGTTGACTTTTTACACACACTCAATGGATCTGGTCTTGCCACGCCGAGGCTGTTGGTTGCATTACTTGAAACATATCAAACTGATAAGGGAAAAATAAAGTTTCCAGAAAAGATAGCAAAGTTTTTAGGTATCGAGGAGATTGTTTAATTGAGGCTAATTTGGTTTTTTATTACAACCGCTATTTTAACATTAGTGATCGGTCTTTCTGGTATTTTTTTGACTATATTTGAAACAAAAAAGGGTAAAATCCTAGGACATTGCGCAAGAATTTGGGGAAAATGCATTTTGTTTTTTAACGGCATAAAATACTCTATTAAGGGTTTAAATAACCTAAATCCTGATGGAAACTATATTTTCGCAGGCAATCACACATCTGTTCTTGACATTCCACTAGCATTTTCTGGTTTACCTTTTTGGCTTGTGCCTATTGCTAAAATAGAACTGAAAAAGGTTTTAGTTTTAGGTTGGGTTATGCAAACTGCAGGTCATATTTGGGTGGACAGAACCAAACGTGACCAAGCATTAAAGTCAATAGAAAAAGCGAAAGAGTCATTGAAAAAAAAACCTAGGTCTATTCTATTATTTCCCGAGGGGACAAGAACTATAAATGGACAATTGGGTCAATTTAAAAAAGGAGGACTACTTTTGTCATTGGATAGCGGAATACCTATTGTTCCAGTGGCTTTCATCGGTACATATGAGATGCTTAAAAAAGGTTCACTTAAAATGACTGGTTGGGAAATCGAACTTCGGATAGGAAAGCCTATTGATGGTCACAATTATTCAAACACATCAAGAAAACTATTAGCCAATGATGTTAGAGAAAAAGTTGCGGAACTCTTAGAATACTCAGCAAAATGAAATATATTGGCAGCGATCTAAAGAAAAGATGTTTGGGTTGGAAATCAGAGAATAAAAAAATTGTTTTCACAAATGGCTGCTTTGATTTACTGCATAAAGGGCATAAGGATCTTTTGGCTAAAGCTTCCGCATATGGGGACATACTAATAATCGGACTTAATTCGGATAAATCAGTAAAGCTAAATAAGGGCGATTCAAGGCCAATTCAAAATCAAAAGATTAGGTCAAGAGCTCTTTTAAACTCTCCATACGTCGATTGCGTATATTATTTTGACGAAAAAACTCCAATCAATCTGATCCATCTAATTAAGCCAGATGTCCTTGTAAAGGGAGGAGATTACAAACCAGAAGAAATTGTTGGCGCCCTAGAAGTTAAAAGCTGGTCAGGAGAGGTAAAAATTATCCCCTTGACTCCAGGATTTAGCACAACTAGTCAAATAAATAGCATGTAATTACAAATTCTTGTCAATTCACAAAAATAAGTTATATATTTCGTAGCGGAGTTTCATTAAATCCTTTTGATCAAAATATTTAAAGCAACATTTAAAATACTTTTTATCACCTCGCTACTAGCTGGTGCTGAGGCTAAGTCTGTGTCTAAAGTATTCCCAGATGCCTCTGTATTTACAGTTAGCATAGATACTACTCATGGTTTACATGAGCAAAGTAATAGGTTTCCTGAGATCCTTAGAGATGCAAAATTACTAATGTCTGAAATTGTTATATCCGATTACAATAAAGACACACTGGAAGTCGCTTTTTTACTTAGTAAAGTCTTTGAGTTGCTTATGGAAGCAGATCAAATTGGTGACATGAACTTGGAGGATAAAGAAGAATTTGACAGATTTAATAGAACTTTCACAAATATGTACACCCATAAACTGAACACGGTCCAAAACATTAATGCACCCATAATGG
>CAJWHU010000167.1 GCA_913041325.1 uncultured Fidelibacterota bacterium
TCAACTCTTAGTTTTGGTGAAGAAGCTGTTGCGGTCATCCCTAATCATCAAGCAAGAACATAATTGTATGTCTTAATTTGGAAAAAAGGTGAATTTTTAATCAGGTAGTAATAGAGCCACGTTAAAAAAGCCAAAAAATTAGCCTAAAAAAAGACTTTAGAATATAAATTTAACAATTTAAAGAAAAAAAAATGAGTCAATAAATAATATTCATAGCAGAATAATTAAATAACAAAATTGGCTGATAAGAGGAAAAATGATTAGGAGTGAATATCTTGTAAAGCAGAAACTGATATACTTTGATTCTGCAATGCCTCAATCCCTTTCACAGCAGCACTTGCACCTTTTATTGTCGTCAAAGTAGGAACACAATAGTCTAGAGCTGCCTTCCTAAGGTATTTATCATCATAAAACGCTTGACGTCCAATCGGAGTATTTATTACCAACTGAACCTTTCCTGATCTAATCAAATCCTCTATATTTGGTCTACCTTCGTGAACCTTCAAAACCCTTTCTACCTTTAAATTAAATTTCTCGAGATACTTAGAGGTGCCAGATGTTGCCAATACTGAAAAACCGAGTTCAATTAATTTGTTTGCTACTGGAATTAATGCAGGTTTATCTCGATCATGAGTAGACAAGAAAACAAAACCGGAAGTTGGCAATCCCTCACCAGCTGCAAGTTCGGATTTTGCATAGGCCATTCCAAAAGTATTTGCAGATCCCATAACTTCTCCTGTTGATCGCATCTCCGGACCTAAAACACTGTCTGAGCCAGGGAAACGTCTAAATGGCATTACAGCCTCTTTTATTGCTTGGAGTGGTGGTATTGGTTCTTGATTCAACCCAATATCTTTGAGTTTTTTACCTAAAAGCAACTGAGTTGCAATTTTCGCTAAGGGAATGCCAGTAGCTTTTGATACAAATGGGACTGTTCTTGAAGCTCGTGGATTTGCCTCAATGATATAAACGATTTCACTACCTTTATCATCTCTTTTGACAGCAAATTGAAGATTAACTAAGCCAACCACATTTAGTTCAGTAGCTAAAGACTTCGTCCATTCCTTAATTGTCTTAATTGATTCAGCAGAAAGAGTTATAGAAGGAAGGCAACAGGCAGAATCTCCAGAATGAATACCTGCCGGCTCAATATGCTCCATTAATCCTCCAATCACAACATCTTTAGTTTCATCACATAAAGCATCAACATCAACCTCAATAGCGTTCTCTAAATATTGATCTATGAGTATTGGATGATCTGGCTCAACATTTACTGCTTCATTTATGTATCTCTCCAACTCATCTTGCTCGTAGACAATTTCCATGGCTCTACCGCCAAGCACATAAGAAGGTCTAACGACTAGTGGATAGCCAACTTTATTAGCTACAGCTAATGATTCTTCGAAAGTTCTAGCAATGCCATTTTTAGGTTGCCTTATTTCTAATTTTCTTAAAACCTTATCGAATTGTTCTCGATCCTCAGCAAGATCAATTGACCGAGGGGATGTGCCTAAAACTTTTGTTCGAAGCCTAGTGTTTCCTGAATTCTCCAGCCAATTAACCAAGGGCAAAGATAGCTTTAACGGAGTCTGGCCTCCAAATTGAACTACTATTCCATAAGGTTTTTCAAATTCAATAACATTTAAAACGTCTTCAAAAGTTAACGGCTCAAAATAAAGTATGTCACTTGTATCGTAATCAGTAGAAACCGTTTCTGGATTACTATTTATCATTATTGTTGTGAAATCTTCTTCCTGAGCTTGATAAGAAGCATGACAACAACAATAATCAAATTCAATACCTTGTCCAATACGATTTGGGCCTCCACCCAGAATTAAAATTTTATTATTTTTATTATTTTTAATTTCATTAAGATTAATATCATTGATTATATTTCCCTCCTCATTAATAGTAAAGACTGGTCTTTCATATGTTGAATAGTGATATGGAGTATTGGAGCTAAATTCAGAAGCACAAGTGTCAACTGTTTTGAAAACAGGCAATATTTTTAGAGATATTCTTTTATTTCTAATTGTTAATTCATCAGTATTTAAAGCAAATGCAATTTGACAGTCAGAGAAACCAAGTTGTTTAAGTTTAAATAAAAAATTTGGACTTAATTCATTAATATTTCCGAGCTTAACTAATTGATCCTCTGCATTAACTATATTCCTAAGCTTTGAGATGAACCAAGGGTCGATCTTGGAGAAAGAAAATATTTCATTATCACTACGGCCATTCTTCATTGCCAAGCGGACATGCATTATTCTTTCAGGCGAAGGCGTCCTTAATAATCTCTCTAATTCAATTGAAGATAATTTCTGGTCAACTCGATCGCATCCCCAACCACCTAGTCCTGTTTCTAAAGATCTTAATGCCTTTTGAAAAGACTCTTCAAAAGATCTACCAATTGCCATAGCCTCTCCAACTGACTTCATTGAGGTGGTAAGTATTGAAGAACTTCCTGAGAATTTTTCAAATGCAAATCGTGGTACTTTGGTGACTACGTAATCAATAGAGGGTTCAAAACATGCTGGGGTCTTGCCAGTTATATCATTAATAATTTCATCTAATCTGTAACCAACTGCTAGAAGAGCTGCAATTTTAGCAATAGGGAAACCTGTAGCTTTACTTGCTAAAGCTGATGATCTACTAACACGTGGATTCATCTCGATAACTATTGTTTCTCCATTAAGTGGATTTATGGCGAATTGAATATTGCTACCACCAGTGGCAACACCAATTTCTCTAATTATGGAAAGTGAGTAATCTCTTAAACGTTGATATTCTCGATCAGTAAGAGTTTGGGCAGGTGCAACAGTAATCGAGTCTCCTGTATGGACCCCCATAGGATCAACATTTTCAATACTGCAAATAATTACGACATTATCTGACAAATCTCTCATCACTTCTAATTCAAATTCTTTCCAACCTAAAAGAGACTTTTCGATAAGTATTTGAGAAACAGGGCTAGCATCTAAACCTGTTTTACATAATTCCAAGAATTCATCCTGGTTATAAGCAATACCCCCTCCGCTTCCTCCTAAAGTGAAAGCAGGACGAATGATTTTCGGAAATGAATGAATTTCATTTCCTACTATTTCAGCTTCTTGCAGATTTGAAGCAATACCAGATGGACAAACTTCAACACCGATATTTCTCATAGCCATTTTAAATAAATTTCTATCTTCGGCTTTTTTTATTGCTTTAAGATCAGCTCCAATTAGTTCAATTCTGTGTTTTTCTAAAATGCCCGACTCTGCCAATTCAACCGAAATATTCAAGGCAGTTTGGCCACCCATTGTTGGTAAAAGAGCATCCGGTTTTTCTATTTCTATAATTTTCTCTACTACCGAAGCCGTAAGTGGTTCCACATAGGTCCTGTTAGCAGTCTCAGGATCCGTCATAATTGAAGCTGGATTAGAGTTAACTAAAATGACTTCAAAGCCTTCTTTTCTCAGAGCTTTACATGCCTGGGTACCGGAATAATCGAATTCACAGGCCTGGCCAATGACAATTGGTCCAGAGCCTAGTATTAAAATCCTACGTATATCTTTACGCCGTGGCATGTGAATTTCTTGTAA
>CAJWHU010000168.1 GCA_913041325.1 uncultured Fidelibacterota bacterium
CTTTCAACCCTTCTACAATAATATCATATGGAATAAGCGAAGATTCATTTGTTAGTATTAACATTTATGATATGAAAGGTCGAGTAGTAAAAAATCTTGTAAGCCAAAAACAAGTTTCAGGTCGTTATTCAGTTAGTTGGGATGGAAACGATTCTGGTGGTAATAGCGTGAGTGCTGGGGTATACATATACAAATTGAATGCACATAATAAAGTTCTTAGTCGGAAAATGGTTCTAATGAAGTAGCATTCGACTCAGTACTATAATCTAATTACCTATAATGACTTTATGCCGCGGTGGTGGAATTGGTAGACACGCCAGATTTAGGATCTGGTGCACTTTGTGCGTGAAGGTTCGAGCCCTTTCCGCGGTACTATAGTCTCAATTTCGATTAGCTTGGTTAAACTAACACTCCACATATAAAACCTCAGATTTTCGTTGGGTTTTTTGTTTCCTTTTTAATACGTAGATTCCATAGAAATGGAAAATCATAATAATATTGCTCGACAAACTTCAAATCAATATAAGTACATCCACAACTTTACTTTTTTTGGAACATCCTTTTCATTCATTGATTCAAATTTCAATATTGAATTGGTATTAAATAAAATTACTCTAAGTAGAAATACTAAAATCACTGAATGGTAAAAAATACATTAAAAATTATTCACAAAGAGGATCGAACAATCTGAGATGTTGATATCGATTAAGACAATAGAAAAAGCGGCAGATCGGATTAAGCCGTATATAAAAAATACTTATTTCGAAAGGTCTCATTTTTTTTCAAAATACATTGGAGGAGATGTTTGGTTTAAGCTAGAAAACTTACAAGTAACTGGTTCGTTCAAAGCAAGAGGTGCAATGAATAAAGTACTCTGTTTATCAAAAAAAGAAAGATTAAGTGGTATAGTATCTGCATCTACAGGAAACCACGGAGCTGCAGTCGCCTATGCAGCCAGACAATTAAATATAAAATGTAATCTTTTTGTACCTCAAAATTCGTCAGATGCTAAAATTGCTAACATGGAGAATTTTGGTGCCAATATCAAGATCCATGGAAAAGACAGTGTTGAAGCTGAATACAAAGCAAGAGAATTCTCAATTGCAAACGGGGGTACGTATATTTCGCCCTACAACGATAAAGATGTTATAGCTGGTCAAGGGACAATTGGCAAAGAGATTTTTGATGAATGTGACAGTTTAGACGCTATGGTTATATCCGTTGGAGGAGGTGGACTCATAGGAGGTGTTGCGACCTTTTTAAAATCTTGTTCTCCTAATATGCTTATTATGGGGTGCTCTCCTGAAAATTCAGCAGTAATGCTTAGGTCAATGGAGGCAGGTAAAATATTAAATATTGAATCTAAACCTACAATTAGTGATGGTACCGCAGGCGGTGTTGAAAAAGGTGCAATAACATTCGATATCTGTTGTGATACGATTGATCAGACTGTATTTTTGAAAGAAGCAGAGATAAAAGATGCGATGTTACTTTACATAAAAAATGAGAGGAAATTACTTGAGGGTGCTGCAGGCACAGCAATCGCGGCACTTATTAAGAAAAAAAATGAACTGGCTGGTAAAAAAGTTGGTATCGTTATTTGTGGTGGTAACATAAGCGTTGATGATTTAAAAAGTGTTATTGTTTAAATCTATAGTTAGACTAAAAATTAATTTTGAATTAATTTAGTAGGTATGATTATAAGAAATGAATTATGATGCGTATCCCTAGGTTTCATCTAGCATTTCCGGTCAATGACCTTGAAAAAAGTAGAAACTTTTACACAGATGTTTTAGGGTGTTCAATGGGAAGAGAGTCTAATAATTGGATTGATTTTAACCTTTATGGTCACCAGATAGTTGCCCACTTTTCGCCAGATGATTGTGAGCGGCATGGTACTACTATAGTTGACGGGGATAAAATACCTGCAAGACACTTTGGAGTGATTTTATCTTGGATGGAGTGGGAGAAACTGTGTGAGCACATAAAAAAAATGACTATTAATTTTATTATTAAACCAAAGGTCAGGTTTAAAGGTAAACCTGGTGAACAAGGGACTTTTTTTATAAAAGATCCAAGTGGAAATATATTGGAATTCAAGTGTTTCAAAAATGATAATGAAATCTTTAGGAAATAACATAGAAGATGCCAAAAATAGATTTTCTTCCTGATAATAAGGTTTTTGAATCTGAACCCGGTGAAACAGTTCTTGATACCGCAGCCAGAAATGGGATACCTCATGTCAACGCATGTGGGGGTGAGGGTAAATGCACAACCTGTAGATTTTTAGTGTTGGAGGGAATTGACAACTGTTCTCCGGAAACAGAAAAGGAAATAGCTTTAAAAAATAAGGCTCACACAACTGATGAATTCAGATTGGCCTGTCAAACTACCATTACCGGCAATATAACCGTAAGAAGATTAGTACTGAACAAAGAAGATATTGAATCCGTATCCGAAAGAAGTGTTTCAGGCAGGCTCGGAGAAACAAAAAAGATTGCAATACTTTTTAGTGATATAAGAGGCTTTACCCCGTTTTCAGAAAAACTTACTCCCTACGATGTGGTTTTTATCCTTAATAGGTATTTTAATAGAATGGTAAAAGTCATCGAAGACAACAATGGAAACGTAGATAATTATATCGGTGATGGAATGGTCGCTATCTTTGGTTTACATGGTGAAGATAACCCTGCTGAATTTGCGGTTAAATCCGCACTTGAAATGTGTGATGAGATTGATGATATGAAACCCTACCTCAAAACAATGTATGGGCAGGATTTTGATATTGGTGTCGGTGTTCACTGGGGAGAGGCAGTTGTAGGGGACATTGGCTCAGGAAAATCAAAAAGATTAACAGCGATTGGTGACGCGATGAATTTTGCAAGCAGGGTGGAATCAGCCAACAAACAATTTCAATCACGCGTTCTTATTTCCGAGGAAACACATGAAGAAATTAAGGATACACTTGTAATAAAAGATTTTATGCGAACAAATCTTCCCGGTATTGATGGCAGAGTAACTCTCTATGAAATTGAAGACATTAACTTTAAGTCAGAGCAGGAAAATGATAATGAATTTTTGGAGGATAATGTTGTTTGGAATAAAACTTTCGAAATTGCCTCGTTCCTGGATAGTCCCCAGCAGGTTTTTAAGATAAAAAGAGAGGACATTCTCGTAGTAAAAATAGAGGATAACTTTTTTGCGCTAAATGATAAATGCCCCCATGCATATTTGAGCCTTCAAGGCAGCGATATAGATATGAAAAATGAGACGATTTGGTGCCGATGGCATAAAAGCGCGTTCTGTTATAAAACGGGTGAAGTCCGAGAGTGGATGAAGATAAGTAATTTTCAAAAAATGCTTGGAAAAATCGGATTGAATGCAGAGGCTAAAGAAATATCAAACATGGAACAAATACCGGTCGATGTTTATAAAACCAAACAGCAGGATGGTTTTGTTTGGGTTGGCATAGATCAAAATAATGAACAAGGGGGGTAATAATGAATAATATTGAATGGACAAGGGTTGCTGAGGCCGCTAGTTTTGAAGATAAACCAGAACAACTGGTAAAGGTCAAGC
>CAJWHU010000169.1 GCA_913041325.1 uncultured Fidelibacterota bacterium
CCATCAGTCCCGATTTTTCCAATGATAAATAAAATAAGATCCTTTGCTGTTATTCCATTTGATAATTCACCATCTACATTTATAAGCATGGTTTTAGATCGTTTTTGAATTAAGCACTGTGTAGCGAGGACATGCTCTACCTCAGAAGTGCCTATTCCAAATGCTAAAGTGCCAAATGCACCATGAGTAGAGGTATGAGAATCTCCACAAACTATTGTCATACCAGGCAGAGTCAAACCTTGCTCTGGACCTATAATATGAACTATTCCTTGATCCGGGTCATTCATCCCGAATTTCTTAACATTAAAATCATTACAATTGTCCTCTAGAGTATCGACCTGTTTTTTAGAGACTGGATCATCTATACCCTTGTCTCTATCTTTTGTGGGTATATTATGATCTGGAACAGCAAAATTAGATGAACTTCTCCATGGCTTTCTTTCAGAAATCCTTAGGCCTTCAAATGCTTGAGGCGAAGTGACCTCATGGATGTAATGCCTATCAATGTAAAGAAGATCAAACCCATTTTTATTTGATTTAACGCAATGGGCATCCCATATTTTATCGTAAAGTGTCTTAGGTTGCATATTTTTAGACATTAACTGGTTCTTCAATGTAGAGTAAATACCTACTTTTCTTGTCTCGCTCATATTGATTTAACGCATCTAGATAAGCCTTAACACTAGCCTTAATTGTATCTGTAGATGTTCCTTTTGATACGTAAAGAGTGTCATTTATAAAAAGGCGAATAATAACTTCACCAAAAGCATCCTTACCGCTGGTTATTGACCTGACTTTATAATCATGTAGCTTAATATCATAATCAAGCTTCAAGGCCCTTTTAATAGCCTTGAAAGATGCTGCGACTGGGCCATCACCGGTAGCAGACTCCTCAGCGATTAAATCTGAAGTTTTAATCCGTACAGTTGCGGTAGGAATTGTATTTGTCCCAATGGCTACATGAAGATAATCAAGCTCAAAAGCATTATTCTTTTTGATATTTCTGTCACCCATTAAAATTCGTAAATCGTCATCAAAAATTTCTTTTTTCTTATCAGCTAGCTCTAAAAACCTTTTATATACTTTGTTCATATCACTATTAGTCAACTCATAGCCTAATTCTGCTAATCTAGACTGAATACCATGCCTACCAGAGTGACGCCCAAGTATAATCTTGCTTTTGTTTAATCCTACAGACTCAGGTGTCATAATTTCATATGTCTCTCTATTTTTTAAAAAGCCATCCTGGTGGATGCCTGATTCGTGCGCAAATGCATTATCTCCGACTACTGCTTTATTTGCTTGAACTATCATGCCAGTATGTTTAGATACCATCTTACTAGAATTATAAATCTCTTTTGTTCTGATATCAGTTTTATAAGGCCAATAATCACTTCTAACATTTAGACTCATGACTATTTCCTCTAGCGAAGCATTTCCTGCTCGCTCGCCAATACCATTTATAGTACACTCAACTTGCCTTGCTCCAGATTTAATAGCACTTAAAGAGTTAGCTACAGCTAGGCCAAGATCATTATGACAATGCACACTAATAATTGCATCATTAATATTTTCTACTTTTTTCCTAACTAAGTTAATCTTTTCCCCAAACTCCTCAGGCATCGTATATCCTGTAGTATCTGGGATATTGATAACAGTAGCTCCAGCTGATATTACAGCCTCTATCACCTCACATAAATAATTTATATCAGTTCTACCAGCATCTTCGGGAGAAAACTCTACATCATTGGTAAAGGATTTTGCAAAAGAGACTGCATCGACAGCCATTTTGATTATTGTATTTCTTTTCTCGTTTAGGTCTTTTCCATATTTATAATCCGAAAATTTACCCATTATATGAATATCTGATGTCCCAGCAAAGGTATGGATTCGGTATTTTTCTGCACCCTTGAGAGCTTGATAAGCTTTTTCAATGTCATTTTCAATGCAACGCGCAAGTGCAGCAATGCTTGGACCATTCACCATATCAGCGATGCTCTCAACTGCTTGGAATTGTGCTTTTGAAGAAACAGGAAATCCAGCTTCTATGACATCCACATTAAGCCTGGAGAGTTGTTTAGCAATTTCAATTTTTTCTTCTACCTCCAATGAAGATCCGGGTGCTTGTTCCCCATCTCTTAAGGTAGTGTCAAAAATATGTATTTTTTCGGTCATTATTTTACTCTTTTAGTTTTCTACTATGGATTTATATTTATTTATAATTTTATCGGTAAATTCTGTAGTTGACATGGCACGCTTTTCATCTTTGATAATATCAATGGTGCCGACTCCATCTCCAAGAGAATCGTTTACAGCTTTATAAATGTCCAAAGATATTTTTTTTTCTTTAAACGTTATGCGAACCATCATTGCTATGGATAAAATAGCCGCTATGGGATTTGCTAGATTTCTACCAGCAAGATCTGGCGCTGATCCATGTACTGGCTCAAAAAGAGAATGTCTCTCACCTATACTTGCTGAGGGTAACATACCCAAACTACCAGTAATCATAGCAGATATATCACTGAGAATGTCACCAAATAGATTTTGGGTGACAATTACATCGAATTGTTTTGGATTCTGGATAATTTGCATAGCAGCATTATCCACATACATATCTGAGAGCTCTACATTTTTATAATCTTTATGCACCTCATGTACAATGTCTTGCCAAAACTGAGAACTCTCTAACACATTAGATTTGTGAACAGATACAAGCCTTCCAGTCCTACTTTGTGCCAACTCAAAAGAAACTTTAGCAATTCTCTCTATTTCAGACCGATTATAGACTAGAGTGTTCCAAGCCCTGTCTTTGTCAAAACCTCTTGGTTCACCGAAGTATATACCACCAGTTAACTCACGTACAATCATAATATCTGTATTCTCAATAATATCAGATTTTAAACTAGACGAGTCAATCAATGGTTTAAATATTGTTGCTGGTCTTAAATTTGAAAATAGATTTAAACTTTTTCTTAGTCTAAGGAGTGCTTGCTCAGGTTTTTTGTTATGTTCAACATTGTCCCACTTGGGCCCTCCCACAGCACCAAGAAAAACCGAATCAGCATCTAAACATTCTGATAAAGTTTCTTCGGTTAATGGAATACCATATTTATCAATAGATATACCACCGACGTATTTTTCTTTTATATCAAACTCTATATCATTCAAATCAGAAATTGTATTCAACATCTTAACAGCAGAAGATGTTATTTCTGGACCAATTCCATCACCTGGCAATGTAATAATTTTAAATTTTTTCATATTATTTCTCGACAATTAATTACTTTATCCTTGAGTATTTAAAATAATGTTGAAATAATCCGCTTTTTGTAGTGCTTAATTAAGTTTTTAGTTTTTACTAAGCTACTAAAAAAGCGTATGTAATAATCAGGGGAAGAATCACATTACCAATCAGGCAAATCTCCGGCGACTGTTCAATAGAAAACATCCTTGTTTCAAAAGAATTATTTTTATTTACATTATAAATTGGTTTCATAGCAATGTGTTCTTATGTGATTGTAACTAATGTTATGCACCTAAATTAAAAATTAATTTTTTATACGCAAATA
>CAJWHU010000170.1 GCA_913041325.1 uncultured Fidelibacterota bacterium
CTCATGGCTGCTGAGGATGCGAATAGCTTTGCCATCGAACTCTCTTTTATATAACTGGCACCGCTATCTTTTAAATAGGCTGCTTGCCAAACTAATAGTCTTGCGCTTTGCACATTAGTAGCGATGTCTGCTAGCTTATTTTGAATCGCTCCAAAACTACTTATTGGTCTTCCAAATTGTTTTCGCTCTTTTGAATATGATATTGCTTTTTCAAGAGCGGTGCGAGCTAGTCCTACTGCCTGAGCTGCTATTCCAATTCTGCCTCCTCCAAGTGCGTTCATTGCAATAGAAAATCCTTGCCCTTCATCTCCAATTCTATTTTCTTTAGGCAATTTGCAATTTTCAAAATACAATTGACAAGTATCTGAGGCTCTAAGCCCAAGTTTATCCTCCTTTTTACCTAGCGATAAACCTGTGGTGTTTTTATCAATGATAAAGGCTGATACTTCATCTTTTTTGTCGTTTAAATTTGTGCGACAAAAAAAAATTATGAAGTCACTATTGTGGCCACTAGTGACCCAATTCTTTGTTCCATTTATTAAATAGTCACTTCCAACTTTCTCTGCATATGTTTTCATTTTTCGCGCATCTGATCCTGACTCAGGTTCGCTGAGGCTGTAAGCACCAAGTTTAAGACCAGACGCAAGTGGCACAAGGTATTTCTTCTTTTGTAGATCATTCCCCCAATCAAGTAGAGCTTGACAGACTAATGAATTATTTACAGACATTATAGTTGATGTTGCTAGCTCTACTGCTGCGATCTCTTCAATTGCTAGCGTGTAAGAAATTGTATCTAAACCAGCGCCCCCCCATTTTTCAGGTACCATCATTCCCATGAATCCCAATTGACCCAATGCCTCAACTTGGCTTGATGGGAAAATGGACTTCTCATCTCGCTCTATTACGCCTGGGCTAAGGTGTTTTTGAGCAAAATCTTTTGCTGTTTTTTTTATTAAATCCTGTTCTGGTGATAGTTCTAGATTAATCATATCTCTTTACTATTATTGCAGAGGCCTCTCCACCACCTATGCACAAGCTGGCTAGCCCTAAATTTGATGATGTCTTCCCCATGCCATGAATTAATGTGGTCAAAATTCTTGCCCCTGAAGCACCAATAGGATGACCTAATGCAACGGCACCACCATATATATTTACTTTTGAAGGTGAAATTTTTAGATCATCAATAGCCGCCATCGCTACAACTGAAAAGGCTTCATTGATTTCCCATAGATCAATATCCGTGTGTTTCATTTTTGATTTGCGTAAAACTCGTTGGATTGCCTTTCTTGGTGCTGTAGTAAACCATTCTGGCTCATGCGCACAAGATACGTGCTCCATTACAAAGGCCAATGGTTCTAGGCCTAACTCTTGTGCCTTACTGTAGCTCATAATCAAAACAACAGAGGCTCCATCATTCAATTTTGATGCATTAGCCGCAGTGATCGTACCGTTTTGTACAAAAGCGGGTTTTAACTTTGAAATTTTATCGTAGTCCACCCTACTAGGTTCTTCATCATCAGAAATTAACATTTTCTCGTTTTTGATTTTCACCTCGATTGGTATTATCTCATCCTTAAAGATATTGGCTTTTTTTGCAGAATTTGCTTTCCGATAAGAGCTAACAGCATACGCATCTTGATCTTCTCTCGAATACTGACGGTCCTTCACTAACATCTCAGCGCAATTCCCCATATGTTGATTTGTGTAAACGTCCCATAGTCCGTCATGGATTACACTGTCAATAACTTTACTATGTCCCAATTTATTTCCTGTCCTAAAGTTTTGCAGTATGTGCGGGGCATTGGACATACTTTCCATACCGCCGGCAATTATGATGTCAGCGCTATTGGATTTTATGGCCTGATCTGCCAACATGATTGCCTTCAAACCCGAGCCACACATCTTATTTATAGTCAATGTTTCAACTGTATTTGGTAAGCCACCTTTTATTGCTGCCTGCCTGGCAGGCGATTGTCCCTGACCCGCAGACAAGACATTACCAAGAATAACTTCATCCACAGCATCAGCAGGAATGTCAAGGTCTCTCATAATATTAATGATTAAATGTGATGCTAAATCAGATGCTGTGAGTGAAGATAATTGACCTTGAAACGAGCCAATTGGAGTTCTTTTGGCTGCAACAATTACAGATTTAAACTGCACAATGATCCTTTGGAAAGGTTTTGATAATAAAATATAAATACAATATAACTATCTAAATTTAATCATTCTTGTTGTTACGATACCATTTTAACTATTACGTTTTATAACACTATTTTTTTTCGTAGGCTTCAATTATTTTCATAACTAGTGGATGTCTCACAATATCATTTTTATCAAGTCTGGCGAACCCTATCCCATTCACATTTTTTAACAAATCTCTTGCCTGTATGAGACCAGAGTCGAGTTGATTTTGTAGATCTATTTGTGTTACGTCTCCTGTAATTATGGCCCTGGATCCGATGCCCATCCTTGTTAAAAACATCTTCATTTGTAGCGCTGTTGCATTTTGAGCCTCATCTAATATCATGTACGAATTATCGAGCGTCCTACCACGCATATATGCAAGTGGAACAACTTCAATAATTTTAGTATCTAATAAAGCAGATAGTTTTTGTTCAGGATATAACAATAGTAAGGCATCATAAAGGGGGGCAAGATAAGGGTCAACCTTTTCTTTCAAATCTCCAGGTAAAAAACCAAGATTTTCACCAGCCTCAACTGCAGGGCGACACAATATAATTCTATCCAGTTCATTTTTCTCAAGTGCACTTACTGCAAATGCTACGGATAAAAATGTTTTACCAGTCCCAGCAGGCCCTATGCTGAAAACAACATCATTATTTTTGACGACATCATAGTAATTAATTTGACCTCGTGTCTTCGGTACCACTGCACCATTTTTCCCAAAATAAATCAATCTATCTTTAATCTTTTTTGCTGAAACGTTATCTTCGATCTCTTCTGATTTTACTATGGCAACGAGATTTTGAACATCCCTAATGGTGAGATTGCCATTCGCATTTAGAGTATCAATCATCTCAACCAAAATTACATTTACTTTCTCCACGTTTCGTTTATCACCAGAAATTTTGACTTTATCACCACGAATAAGGATTTTGGCATCCAATGAATCCTCAATAACTTTTATATTCGAATCACCAACTCCAAATAGAACTGTTGGTTCTGGGGTTTTTAATTCAATGATCTTTTCCATTATTATACTTCACTTGTAATTTCAACATAATAAATATAGTATCTAATAAATTCTTATACTTGAAAGAAATAATGAAAAACATAGCACTGATTTTTATTTTCCAATTTTTAATTAATTGTTCTGTCTCCAATGACCCAATGGCTCCAAATAGTCAAAACATTAGATATCTCATTACTGAAGGAAAAGCTCTGTGGGAACAAAGATCTGACACTAGCGCAATGTCACGAGCAAAATATTTCATAAGCCTAGCATACAAGGAAAACAATCTAGATTCTGAACTGGCCCCACTGATAGGTGAAATGAATTATACAAGGGCATACTTTTTGGAAGCAGATCCAGAAAAACGTGATT
>CAJWHU010000171.1 GCA_913041325.1 uncultured Fidelibacterota bacterium
AACTCATTTCAACAGATAGAAAGTTATCCCAAGTCAAATCTACACCATATTCCAGCTCTTTAATTCGCTCGGGGTTTATTTCTGAATTTCCAACTTTGGCAACGGTTGCACCTGAGCCGTTTCCACCTACGCTTCCCGACCAGAGCAATGCCTCTCCGTCAGTATATCCCGGTAAGACTCCGCTTTCACCATACGCTATTCTAAATTTAAGCATTTGGAGCTCGGGGGGTAGTATTCCAAACCTGTCTAGCCTTGTTGAAAATCTCAATCCGGGATACCCTATGGACTTAGAGCTCGATCCGAGAGCTGAGCTGTAATCCTTCCTGTAACTCATGGTTAAAAAATATCGATCTAAGAGAGACATTTCTGTTGCAATGATTCCACCAGCATCCCTTGAATTTTCCGACCACTCTCCTGCAACAGTTATGATCGATCCTGAGCCTATATCAGTGACCGCATTCTGTCCAAAATCATTTCTTGAGATTTCTATTCCACTCCATTGTTTATCGTAGAACTGTGATGCAAAACTTGTTGTTGTTTTAACAATGCCAAAGTTTAAACTATGTGAAGCTCCGAGATCAACAATTGTATTACGCTCCGATGCGTTCTCTAAGGCCTTAAAACCGCCATTGAATAGAGGATAATTATATCCAGCGGGAAATAAATTGCTGTTGCCGCGGTCTGAGTTATCTATCCCGACCGTAGCGTAAAGCTTGAGTGTGTTTAGACCAAGCCTGGCTTCATTTCTGAGTGGGTAGTATTTCATATTAGCTGAGGCAACTAAGCGCTTGGAGTCAAAACGGATACCAAGTTTTGAGATTGAGGAGCTATCTGATTCTTGCCAAGGGCTGTAGGCAACAAGGGTATTGTAAATTACACCATAGATATGATTATCACTCGGTGGCATCGTTGCATCGATTGTACTGTAAGAAGAGTTGAGCGACATGGTAAGGTTATCGAGTAGTGAAAAATCAAAGTTTGCCCGAAAAGTATTCCGCTTGAAATTGTTTCTATTTTTCCAAATAATCATTCCCTCCTCATTTCTGCTTGAAAAAGATAAGAAATGCCGAAACCTATAGTCCCCGCCACTCATGCTAAAATAGTTGTCGTCTATTGAACCGTCTGAAAGTAGACTGTGAAACAAGTCTCTATTTTGAAAACCCTTATCGACTTGAAAGTTTGGACTATTAATGCCAGTTGTCTTTTTAAAATTAAATGTAGGCCGGTCTAAGCCTATTTGTCCTTTTCTTGTTTTGATGAATACTATACCGTTGGATCCATTTGTGCCGTAGCTCGTGGCGGCAGCAGGGCCTTTTAGTATTTCAATATTTTCGATGTCATCTGGATTAAAATCAAGCAAGGTTGATAAACCCTGCCCCCCAGTGGTTAATTGATTTGATCCGGTGCCTCCAATTTCATCATTGACAACTCTCATTCCATCAATATAGACGACAGGCTGCTCATTCCCGTTCAAACCGCCTCCAGCACGCATATCAAATCTGAAACCTCCTCCAACGGTACCGGAGGATTTTCGAATATCTAGTCCACTAACCTTCGCCATAGCTAAGGATCCAAAATCAGTGTAGGAAGTTGATCGGTTAAATTTTCTTGGTTTTAGCCTCGTAACTGCTACCTCTGAAACTTCAACTGATCGTTCTGTTGACACTCCAGTGACCACTACCTCCTCACTATCGAAAACGTCTTCCTTTAAAACAAAGTTTACTTTAGAGAGCTTGTTACCTTTTATTAGATCACTGCTGTCCACATTTTTTTCAGCATCTAAGCCAATCTTATCGAGGTATGAGGACTCGGCATCTAATTGTTGTTCTGAATCTGAGATTGCAATGTATATTGTCTTTTGCTCTGAACGATATCCAATGTAGTCAGAAACTACGCTGTACTTTCCAACTGGGATGCCTGTAATATTAAAGTATCCAGCTGAATCGGTGGAGGCGCCGTAAATAGTACCCGTCAGGTAAACATTTGATCCCCACAGCGGTTCCTGTTTTGCATTAAAAACTCTACCGCTAATTTCGCCAGTTTGCGCATGTAACAGCATTCCTAAAATATTAAATAATACAAAAATTTTTATATTTTTCATTTCAATCCTTAAAAAGGTTAACAATGTATAAATATGAACTGAGAATTTTAATTAAAAATATTTCTTTAAAAAATAAGAAGAAAATATGGGCGGAGTTAATAATTATGTGGTACCTCAAAAAGTATTCAATTGTTAGTGACTATGCATAAGGCAAATCATAGAGCCAATTCTAATCTTTTTTTATGGCAATCATAATCGTATTAAATAATGAAATGTCCTGAGAGTTATGTTGTTAGTCACTATATAATCTTGAAAGGAAATTAATACTAAGAGAGACTGGTTGTTAATGATTACTTTAATTAGATCAATATATATTGATACCTTGGCTTTTGACTGGTGCACTGAATAACAATACTTCCTATTTAACAAAATTTTTCCAATTGCGCATATACTCTATGAAATTTTTACTAAGCCCCGCTGATTTTAACTCCTCAACTGAGTATGGTCCGGTTGATGGTTCAAAGTCATTGTCAAAAATTTTTATAGCCCAATCATAATGTGCTATTGCAGCTCTGGCAACGCCAACGATATCCGCACCCTGATGGAGGGCATTGACCGCATCTGATTTAGTCCATACATTACCCGTGCTGATAATGCTTGGAAGACTATCTATGCCCCTTGTAAACCACTCTGTTATTGTTCTGGGATCATTTTTTTGTTTAACTGACCGAGAATAGATATCCCAGCAGGAAAGATGTATAAAATCAACCTGTTCATTTTGAAGTATTTCTGCTAGTTGCAGGCTGTCTTCAAGAAAAATACCTAGGTCTTCTATTTCAGGCGAGATTCGAACTCCTACGAGGAAATTGTCAGGCACAGACTCTTTTATTGATCGATAAATCTCTACTAGTAACCTTGATCGATTCCTAAGACTGCCCCCCCATTCATCTTTTCTATTATTTGTATTAGCACCAAGAAATTGTGAAATGAGATATCCGTGTGCTCCATGAATCTCAATTCCATCAAATCCAGCTTTTACGCATCTTTCTGCAGCTAATTGAAAATTTTTGATAATTTTTTTTATATCAACCAATGTTGCCCGGCGAGTGTATCCATCAATGGAATAATTGCTTTGAACTTTACTTGCTGATATGGGTTTAACACCAGTTAAGCTTTGTGGTGATCGCATACCACCATGAAAAAGTTGAGCGAAGATAAGACTGTTATGAACATGAATGCGTTCAGTCATTTCTAGTAACTTATCAATAAATGAATCGTCAAAAATACCAAACTCGCCGTTCCAACCTTGGCCATCTTTTGATACGTGAGTAGCCGCCGTTGTGATAATACCAAATCCACCTAGAGCTCGCATGACTAACCATCTTATTTCATTATCAGAAAGAGATCCATCGTCATAACTTTGTTTGTTCGTCATGGCTGCTAACAAAAGGCGATTCTTGGCTAGTGTATTTGTTCTTATAAACTTGAAGGCGTTACCAGGAGCAGCTGAAGACATTA
>CAJWHU010000172.1 GCA_913041325.1 uncultured Fidelibacterota bacterium
CTAATTCTAAATGTATAATTTTTGCTTGTTTTGCATATGTGTTAAGATCACCAGTTACACGGTCATCAAAACGCATACCAATCGCAATTAGTAAGTCACATTCGTTAGTGAGTATATTAGGAGCATAATTTCCATGCATTCCAACCATTCCTCGATTCATTGGATGGTTGGTTGGAAGTGCTGAAAGTCCAAGAATAGTCCACGCTGCAGGTATTCCAGATTTTTCTAAAAATGTTTTTAATTCATTCTCTGCATTTCCCAATATTACTCCTTGTCCCCAAACAACAAAAGGCTTTTTAGCTTGATTGATTAATTCCAAAGCCTCTTCAATTGATTTATTAGAGAGTTTTGTCGTTGGGGTATAGCTTCTAATACCAGTACACTTTTTATATGAAAAGTCAAGAGAATCAAATTGAGCATCTTTAGTTATATCTATTAAAACAGGTCCAGGTCTACCAGTTCTAGCTATATAAAAAGCTTTTGCCATAATCTCAGGGATTTCACTCGCCTTAGTTATTTGGTAATTCCATTTTGTAACCGGAGTTGAGATACCTATAATATCAGTTTCCTGGAATGCATCAGATCCAAGTAGATGAGAAGCAACTTGTCCTGTAATACACACCATTGGTGTAGAATCAATTTGTGCATCGGCAATACCCGTAACTAAGTTAGTTGCTCCTGGACCTGATGTTGCCATTGCAACACCAACTTTTCCTGAGGTTCGAGCAAAACCTTGTGCGGAATGAGCTGCACCTTGTTCATGACGAGTAAGTACATGGTGTAGTTTATCTTGATACTTATATAATTCATCATAAATTGGCATTATGGCCCCTCCAGGATAACCGTAAACCAAATCTGCTCCTTCTTCAAGTAAACACCTTATCACTGCTTCAGCACCAGAAATTCTAATTGAATTATCATGATTTGTCATTGATTTTTTTTTTGTTCTAATTTCCATAGGTTTATGAATCAGTTACACATCCCTCTGATGCAGTAGCGACACTTTTTATATATTTATATAATACTCCTTGTTCAAATTTGTATGGTGGCTTTGTCCATTTTGCTTTCCTGACTTCTATCTCTTTATCGGAAATGTCAACATTTATAGTATTTTTTTGAGCATCAATGGTAATTTGATCTCCATCCTGAATAATTGCTATAACACCACCTTCTTGAGCCTCAGGTACAATATGCCCAACAACAAATCCATGCGTGCCTCCTGAAAAACGTCCATCAGTAATAAGAGCGACGCTTTTACCTAATCCTGCACCCATAATTGCTGCAGTGGGCTTAAGCATTTCAGGCATTCCAGGTCCTCCTTTGGGTCCCTCGTAACGTATAACAACAACATCTCCAGACAAAACTTTTCCAGATTTAATTCCCTGATTAGCAGCGAACTCTCCATCAAAAACCCTTGCTGGACCTTTAAAAACTAAACCCTCTTTACCTGTAATTTTAGCAACTGATCCCTTTTCAGCAAGATTACCTTTTAAAATTCGAATATGGCCTGTTTTTTTAATTGGTTTATCAATAGATAGTATTACATCTTGGTTTGGAGATAGAGGAGAAACTTCTTTTAGATTTTCTTCTAAGGTCTTACCTGTAACAGTTATACATTCTCCATGTAACATACCTAATTCCAACATATATTTCATAACTGCTGGAACACCTCCAACAGCATGCAAATCTTTCATCAAATATTTCCCACTTGGTTTAAGATCAGCTAAAAATGGGGTTGAATCACTAATTTTCTGAAAATCATCAATACTTAGATCAATTTGGGCTGCTTTTGCTATAGCTAAAAAATGAAGTACAGCATTTGTTGATCCACCAAGTACTGCAATTAAACGTAATGCATTTTCAAGAGATTTTCTTGTAAGAATATCACGAGGTTTTAAATCTTTTTCTAATAAACTTTTAAGATAAAAACCTAAATTTTCACATTCATCATTTTTTTGATCACTTACAGCAGGATTAGAAGAATTAAAAGGTAAAGACATCCCACATGCCTCTATAGCTGACGCCATTGTATTAGCTGTATACATACCCCCACACGCACCAGCTCCTGGACAAGCATTTTTTATTATGTTTTTGTATTCGGAGTCATCAATTTTTCCTGCAACCTTTTCACCCCAAGCTTCGAATGCAGATACAACGTCAAGCTCTTTATTGTTATGACATCCTGCTGCAATAGTTCCTCCATACATCAATATAGAAGGTCTATTCAACCGTAACATAGCCATAAGTGCTCCAGGCATATTTTTATCACACCCTACAATGGTAACCACACCATCATAAGACATCCCCTGTACCACTGTCTCAATAGAATCAGCAATAATATCTCTTGAAGGTAAGGAATATCGCATACCGGAAGTTCCCATAGATATTCCATCACTAACACCTATTGTATTGAAAATTAGACCAACCAAAGATTGTGAATTAATACCAGTTTTTATTTTTTGGGCAAGTCCATTCAAATGCATATTACATGGATTACCTTCATAGCCTGTAGATGCGATACCAATTAGAGGTTTTTGGAAATCATCATCCGACAGACCAATTGCGTGTAACATCGCCTGTGCTGCTGGCTGGGTAGGGTCCTGTGTGACTGCTTGACTATATTTATTAAGTTTCATGAACGTTAATATACAAACGAAATTATATTTTGTGATTGTCGTTTATTTAATTTGTTTTAACCTCGTCTTATACTCAAAGGTGTATTATAATTTATAACTAATTGATATACAATATTTTTACATATTTTTTTTTACATATTCAACTAGTTAAAAAAATACGCTCTTTTTTTCTACTATATTTGATTGAATTAGATAAATTAAGTTTATGGATTCCCCAAAAATTGCAGAATTAAAAAGGGCACATCAGGAGTTTTTCAAAACAAATAGAAATCAAAAGATCAAATCTCGTATTAATTATCTCAAAAAATTAAAGAGAGTGATAGATGAAAATGAAAATTTAATTTTCGAAACCTTACATAAGGATTTAAAAAAACCAATTTTTGAGTCATTTGCGAGTGAAATACTTATGATTCAAAAAGAAATTGACTTTTTCACAAAAAATCTAAAAGCTTTATCTGCTCCAGTAAAGGTATCGGGAAGCCTTATCAATTTTCCATCCCAAGACTATATTATCTCCGAACCATATGGAAATATTCTAATGATATCACCCTGGAACTATCCATTTCAATTAGCTTTGGTGCCTTTAATAGGAGCTATCGCAGCTGGAAATACAGTTATTTTAAAACCATCAGAGTCTGCTCCTCACACATCTAAAATTTTAAAAGGTTTACTCACAAAAGTTTTTCCTAGAGGAATGGTATCTGTTGTTGAGGGAGATGCAAAAGTTGCACAAGAGTTACTTAAAGAACAATGGGATTATATCTTTTTTACTGGAAGCACAGTTGTGGGTAAAATTGTCGCAAAAGCAGCTGCAAACTTTTTAACTCCTATAACCCTAGAACTTGGGGGAAAAAGTCCCTGTATAGTTGACGGAACAACACCTATTAAAAAAACAGCAAGGAG
>CAJWHU010000173.1 GCA_913041325.1 uncultured Fidelibacterota bacterium
AAATATAATTCGAAGAATGAAAAATCCTGGAAACTAAGATTCCACACCCAGACTGCTGGATGTAGCCTAACTGCACAGCAACCGGAAAATAATATCGCAAGAACTGGATTTCAGGCTTTAGCAGGCGTACTTGGAGGCACACAAAGTTTACACACAAATTCGATGGATGAAACTTTAGCTTTACCAACCGAGAAATCATCAGAGATAGCTCTACGAACACAGCAATTAATTGCGTATGAAACAGGAGTTGCAAACGTTGTTGACCCTCTTGGTGGATCTTACTATGTTGAAAACCTCACCGATAGATTAGAAGCTAGAGCCATGAAATATTTTAAAACAATTGAAGAAATTGGGGGTGTAATCCCTGCTATTGAAGAGGGATTTTTTCAAGCAGAAATAGCGAGAAGTGCTTCAGAGTATCAAAAAAAGATAGATAACGGTACAAAAATCGTTGTGGGTGTTAATGCTTTCAAAAAATCCGATGAAACGGTAGATATTCCCATATTAAAAATTGATAACGAAACAGCTGATAAACAAATCTCAAGTCTGAACAAATTGAAAAAAAATAGAGACCAAAGAAACGTTAAACAAGCATTAAATGAAATATCGAAAGCGTGTAAATCAAAAACCAATCTCATGCAACCTGTAATTACCGCAGTAAAAGAATACGCCACTCTGGGTGAAATAGTTTCGGTTATGAAAAATCAGTTTGGTGAGTGGAGAGAGACAACAAAGTTTTGAGAAATTTTTTCACAGGGATTTAAAATGGAGAGGAAAATTATTCATGTAGTTGGTACTGGTACTATCGGCGAGCCACTAATTGGGTTGCTATGTGATTATAAAGATCAATTAGGTATTGATGAAGTCTCCTATCATAAAAATTCAGCGCTCAAAAATGATAGGTCAAAGGTATTCGATTTGACAAGGCGAGGTGCTCGTTTGGCTGTTGACGATGGCAAAGAAAAAGAATTTAAAAAGCTAGGTATGGAACCAGAGTTGGAGGCCGAAGAATCTATTAAGCGATCTACAGTTGTCATTGATTGTACCCCCAGGGGCATTGGACATAATAATAAATTAAATTATTACGAAAAATTTAAAGATTCTGTTAGGGGTTTTCTTGCTCAAGGAAGTGAAGATGGTTTTGGTAAAAAATATGCTCGTGGAATCAATGATAGTTACCTGGAAGCTAATGATCAGTATATCCAAATCGTATCATGCAATACCCACAACATATCATGTATAACAAAAACTATAGCAATGCATGATAATTTCGATAATTTTATCGAAGGAAGGTATGTTTGCATACGTCGTGCAAATGACCTGAGTCAGCCTACTAATTTTATCCCCTCTCCACAAGTGAATGCTCACATTAGTGATAAATACGGCTCTCACCATGCTGCGGATGCAGCAGCCCTGTTCTCCACTATGGGTCAAAAATTAAACTTATTCTCTTCCGCGATGAAAGTGAACAGTCAGTACATGCATGTTTTATGGTTTAACTTAAAATTAAAAGAGCCGGTGACCTTAAATGATGTAAAAGAGAGGCTTTACGCAAATAGTTTAGTTGCGATGACAACAAAGGATCTTACGAGTACAGTATTCTCATTTGGCCGTGACCATGGGCATTACGGTAGAATTATGAACCAGACAGTCGTTGTTGAACAGTCCCTCAATGTGCTTAATGAGCATGAAGTTTCAGGCTTCTGTTTTACCCCGCAAGATGGGAATTCTATATTAAGCTCCATATCAGCTGCAGAGTGGATGCTCTATCCTCGGTCCTACGATGATAAAATTCAATGTCTATCACACCTTTTTTTCAAAAATATTTGACATACGCTTAATTAATATTTTTGAACCTAACTTTATTATTCTGTTTTCAATAGTTTACACGTTTACAAACCATGAAAAATTTTTCCAGCTATAAAAACCAAATAGTAAAAGATGAATTTTTCTTCAAAATAAGTGACCAAATAGCGAACTTCGATCAGTTGCAAATTGGTGATAAAATTTTGGTTACTGTATCAGGCGGGGTTGACTCTGTAGCTTTAATATTAATAATGGATACCTTGCAGAAGTTTGAATTAAATATTGCGCATGTGAATCACAATCTTAGAAATGAAAGTAGCCAAGATGAATCATTTGTAAAAAAAATAGCAAGTGATTTGCAAATACCTTTTTTTGTAGCTCATCTCAATCCCCATGAGATAGGTAGGAATATGAGTGTGGAACAGTGGGCAAGAAATGAGCGGTATAAGTTTTTTGACCAGACTTTAAAAAAAATATCTGGGGATTGGGTTATGACTGCTCATCATGCAAATGACCAGATCGAAACTACTTTGATGAACATATCCCGAAAAACTGGTATGCTTGGTCTTAGAGGAATTGCTAAAAGTAGAAATAAAATATTAAGACCTCTTATTGAAAATGCGAAAATTGAGATTTTAGATTTCGCAAAACGTATCGATTTTACATACCAATATGATAAATCTAACGATGATGTAAGCATGCTAAGAAACTTTATCAGGCATAAGATAATCAATCCTTGGGAGAATAAGCAACCATTCCTAATTAAAAATTTTAACAGCTCATCTACTTATTTTAAAGATTGGACAGTTGGATTTGATTATTTAATAAAAACTTTTATTATGGGTGAAATAAATCAATCAAAAAATAAATTTGAAATTCCCATACATATTATCGAGGAAATGCCCCAAATAATTAAAATAAGATTAATTCAATTATTGGTTAATTCTAATGAAGATCTCTGGTCTCATCATCATTTTAATATGCTTAGAAAATTTTTGAATAAAAGCATGACTGGTGACATGCACCTTCTCCACAATGGCTGGACACTATTGTATGATAGAATTAGCATTAAGGGTTTTAAGAGCATTGAGAATTTTTCAACAAAAAAATTTCACATCAGATTGAATGAACCTTTGCATTTTCAAAACTACAAATATGATATAAGGTTATGCAATAAGCGAACAATGTATAATTCAAAAAAAAATAAAGAGTTTGTTGATTGGCATAAGATAAAAAATTGTAAACTTGAGGTGAGGAACTGGAGCCCTGGTGACAATTTCCAACCACTTGGTATGACTGGAAATCAAAAAATTAGTGATTTTCTAATAAATAAAAAAATTGACAGGATATCAAAAAAAAGACAAACGGTATTAACAGCCAATAATAAAATTTTTTGGCTGTGTGGTGAGCGTATTGCCGATTGGGTAAAGATAACTAAAGAAACTCGAAAAATGGCAGTAATAACAAGAACTTTTGTTGATCAATGAGCATTAAGAAAGAAAAATTAGTAAAGTTATTTTCATCAACCCAAATTAGGGACCGCGTAGGTGAGCTGGCCTGTAAAATTTCAGAAGAATATATCGATAAAAATCCAGTATTAGTTGGTGTTTTGAGCGGCTCTTTCATTTTTTTAGCTGATTTGGTAAGGTCTATCAAAATAGATTGTGAAATAGATTTTATTCATGCTACAAGCTACAAGGGAAGGAAAAGTAG
>CAJWHU010000174.1 GCA_913041325.1 uncultured Fidelibacterota bacterium
TTCTCCCAGCCATTTCCCAAGTATTTCCCATGAACCAAAGTGACCAGATATGAACACAACTCCTCTGTTTTTTTTCAAGGCTTCATGCAGCACTTTTTCACCGATGACATTTATTTCAATACCTTCCCACGATTTGGGGGTTGAAATAAACTCGATGAGGTTGCTAGTAAAAAAGATGTAACATTCTTTTAGAGTAGATAAAATTTTTTCTTTAGGCCACGTTGGAAATGCTCTCCTTATATTTTTGAACGCTTGTTCTGATCTAAGTCTCTTTGAAAAAAACATTTTATTTGCTAAATAAACTGAAATATTGTGTCTTCTGCTTGGCTTAAGTGAACTAAAAATTTTTTTTAAGAGCCTAAGAAGGTAATAAGTTGTTAGGTGACTAAATTTCATTCTAGGTGAAATTACAGATTTGTTATTACTATATTAGAGATGAATTTTTCGATTATTTATAAAGTTTTTTGCAGTGAAAATATATCTATCATTATTATCAACTATTTCGCTTCTTTTCGCAGATAAGGTTTACGTAGTACCAATTGATGGTACAATAGATCTGGGTCTACCACCATTTATTGAAAGGACTTTAGATGAAGCAAAAGAAAAAAATGCATCTGCTGTGGTGTTCGATATAAATACTTTTGGTGGGCGCGTTGATGCTGCAACTCAGATAAAAGATGCAATACTTGCTTCTGACATCCAAACAATTGCATTTATTAATCGCCGTGCTATTTCTGCTGGAGCGTTAATCTCATTATCTTGTGAAAAGATTTTTATGACTGGTGGTGCATCCATTGGCGCTGCTACTGCTGTTGACATGTCTGGCAAGAAAGGTAGTGAAAAAGTTATTAGCTTCATGCGAGAGGAAATGGCAGCTACTGCAGAAAAGCGAGGGCGGAATACTGAGATTGCTAGAGGTATGGTTGATGAAGATTTGAATTTTACTCATTTGATTATAGATGGAGACTCTATTTTGGTAGATGATATTGAAGGCAGAAAAGAGGGCAAACTAATATCTCTTACAACAGATCAATCAATTAAATATCAAATAGCAGACGGGACATATGAAAGTATATCAGAACTGCTTAATTCACTTGGATATGCTGACGCTGAACTAATAAAAACTGCTGAAAATTGGTCTGAAAAAGTTGTAAGGTTTCTAACTAATCCAGTCGTAGCATCATTATTAACAACATTTGGATTCTTGGGCATATTGTTTGAGCTCCAAAGCCCAGGATGGGGTATTCCTGGTTTTGTGGGACTAACGTGTTTGATACTATCTCTAAGCGCATCTTATATCGCTAGATTGGCAACAATGTCAGATCTAACTTTTACTATAGCTGGGTTAGCATTGATTTTAGTGGAAATGCTTGTGATCCCTGGGTTCGGAATTATAGGCGTTGGCGGATTTATTCTTGTCTTATACGGTATGTATCTGCTTTTGTTACCAGATGTTCCAGTGAGCGACGAAGTAGTAGGGCAGGCTATGGATGGATTTTTCATTGGATTAGTGGGTGCTATAATTGGTCTAGTCTTCCTATTTCGCATTATGATTAAATCGAAATTTTGGGAACAGCTTACCGCGCCAACATCTCAAGAAAAGAGCCGCGGCTTTTCAAACTCTCAAGGCTGGGAATTATTAAAAGGTGGCACTGGTCGAACTGATACTGATTTACATCCTTCAGGATGGATCATAATTGAGAATAAGAGAATTTTCGTTGTCAGCGAAGGCGGTTATATTGAAAAAGGGAAGGAAGTAGAGGTGCTTTCAGTTGATGGGAATAGAGTTACTGTAAGAGAAATTAACTAATAAAAGGAAATTATCATGCCAATAGTTCAAATGTTTTTGTTTGGTTTCATCATATTCGCTACTCTAACCTTATTTTATTTTGTTCCAATAGGTATGTGGATTCAAGGTATAGTATCTCTTGGTATTGGTAGAATTAGGATAGTTGATTTAATTAGAATGCGTTTGAGAAAAATTTCTCCAAGGCTAGTTACAGATGGCGTTATTAATTTACACAAAGCTGGTCTTTCAAGTATATCGACTGACATGCTAGAGACTCATTACCTTGCGGGAGGTAATGTACAGAATATAGTATCAGCCTTAATTGCGGCAGACAAAGCAAACATTCCCTTACCTTTTGAGACCGCAACTGCAATTGACCTAGCCGGCAGAGATGTTAATGAAGCCGTCCAAACATCTGTATACCCTAAAGTCATTAACGCTCCCAAAGACGGATATCTAGCGGCTGTTGCAAAAGACGGTATCGAACTTAAAGCAAGAGCAAGGGTTACTGTCAGAACAAATATTCCTGGTTTAGTCGGGGGAGCGACTGATGATACAATCATTGCAAGGGTAGGAGAAGGAATTGTATCAGCAATTGGTTCTGCATCAAATTATTCTGAAGTACTTGAAAACCCTGATAATATTTCAAGAGCTGTGTTAGATAAAGGTTTAGATGCTGGTACAGCATTTGAAATATTATCCATTGATATCGCCGATCTGGATGTAGGCAAAAACATTGGAGCATCCCTCCAGGCCGACCAAGCTGAGGCTGATCTTCGAGTTGCGCAGGCAAAAGCTGAAACTAGAAGGGCGATGGCGGTAGCAGAGGAGCAAGAGATGACAGCAAGGACCCAAGAAATGAAAGCTAAAGTCGTTGAAGCAGAGTCTGAAGTGCCTAAAGCGATGGCTCATGCATTTAATGAAGGCAATATGGGGATAATGGATTATTATAAAATGGAAAATATAAAATCTGATACCGTGATGAGAGATTCTATTGCAGATACTAGTTCAGATATTGTCCCAGAAAATGGAGATGACAATAGCTAAAAAATTATATTGTCATAAAGATAGAAGCTGTGCAGATAGAACTTCCTGCTGACATTACAGATAAAATAAGTGATCGGTGTATACGCTGTTATAAGGAGCAGTATTGGTATGGTGAAAACTATTTATTTGATCTTATAAAAGAACGAGATCTAAAAAAAACTAAGATACTAGAAATAGGTTGTGCAGAGGGAGGTCTGCTAAAGTTCTTTCATGAAAGGGGTGCAGAGTGTTCAGGCATTGAGCTCTCTGATGTCAGGTATGGCAATGCAATTATGTTAGATAAAAATAAATGTATCAATTTTTTCCAGGCTGATATTTGCGATCCAGATTCCTATGAAAGCAAACTTAATGTGAGCTATGATCTAATAATAATTAGGGATGTAATAGAACATATTGCTAATAAAGAAATAGCCATCAAAAACTTAGCAAAAATGCTCGAAGCAGGCGGTGAGATATTTATGTCATTTCCTCCAAAATATTGTGCATATGCGGGTCACCAACAAACCGCTTCCAGTTTATTAGCTAAAATACCTTACATTCATTTGCTTCCAGATTCATTATATACTTCTTATTTAAAATTAGTGGGTTGTAAAAAAGAAAAAATAGATTATTTAATAGAGACTAAAAAAACAAGAATATCAATAAC
>CAJWHU010000175.1 GCA_913041325.1 uncultured Fidelibacterota bacterium
TAGCCAAAATTAAAAACGGTGTAGAGTGAGTATGGTCCACGAATTTATGAGGCAAAAATGCATGAAGTAATGTTTCAACAGATGGATTGGGTGAGCCACTATCAATAAGGTTATTTCTCTGGATATTAACCATATCCTCATCGGTCATTTTTTTTAACTTCCGAAACTCTCGTAGTGGACTCAACCGTACACCTGGTAATCCTGGGGCTTCAATAGTATCAAGGTTCCAGCCTGAACCCTTCACATGAAGAATCTCTTCATCTTTTCCAAAAATATTTTTTCTAGTTACTTTAACGGACGTATTTCCACCACCGTGCATTATTAGGTCAGGGACTAAACCAATTAGTCTTGAAGTATAAACTCTTTCCCCAAGATCTTTATCTGCAACTAATGAACCAGCTTTCCTTCTCCATCCATTCGCATCAGTTTTACTGTAATTATTTTTTACAAACATTTTTTTATCCTTTATTTGCTGGGAAAAAGGTCTTCTAGTTTTTGGGTGTTTGGATTGCAGACACCATTTTCTGTAATTAAGCCAGTAATCAAACTGGAAGGTGTAATATCGAAGGCAGGATTAAATCCAAAAGTCCCTTCAGGCGTTACTTTAACACTGTTTATCTGATTATTTTTATCGTTTCCTTTCACATAAGAAACTTCTTCCTCATTTCTCTCTTCTATGGGGATTTCTTTTAGTCCATCGTAGACAGTCCAATCTATTGTTGGGGAGGGCAGGGCCACATAAAACGGCACCTCATTGTCTTTTGCAGCTAACGCTTTTAAATATGTGCCAATTTTATTGCAAACATCACCTTTGGCTGTAGTTCGGTCAGTTCCTACAATTACCATATCAACCTGACCAGTTTGCATCAGAAACCCACCAGTATTATCTACGATGTATTCATGATCAATACCATGACTATTTAGCTCCCATGAAGTGAGCGCTCCTTGATTTCTTGGCCGTGTTTCATCTACCCATATTTTAACAGGAATCCCTTTATCATATGCCTGATACATAGGACTAGTTGCAGTACCCCAGTCAACCGTTGCCAGCCAACCCGCATTGCAGTGGGTAAGTATATTTACGGGATCACCTTTTTTCTGATTAGAAATTTTTGATATTATGTCTAAGCCAAACTCACCAATTTTCCGATTTATTTCAACATCTTCATCTGAGATCTCCAGAGCTAACTCCATAGCTTTTTTTGCTCTATCAGTTGTGGCCACTTGCGACAAATAATCTTTACATCGATTGAGAGCCCATCTTAGATTTATTGCCGTTGGTCTTGTCGCGTTAAGAACTTCCCAGGCATTATCTAGTGCTTTGTCTGTGCAGTCCTTCTGCATTTGTTTTGCAATGCCGAAAGCAGCTGTGGCCCCAATAAGTGGTGCTCCTCTTACCGCCATATCTTTAATTGCAATTCTGAAATCCTCTAAACTATCTAAATCGATAACTTTAAATGAGTAAGGCAACTCTCTTTGATCGATTATTTTTACAGTATTCGAGTCTTTTTCATACCAAATAGATCTATAGTGTTTGTTGTTTACCTTCATAAAACATCCTTCGAATTATAGTCTTGAGCCAACGTTATTAATTTTGCGACAGTATCAATATTTTGAGTCTCTAAAATTAAGTCTCTTCCCATAAGAAGATTTCTAGCCTCCAACTTTGCGCGCAGTTTAGTATCCTCTATTAACTCAAAATCAGCATTATGAGCCAAAGATAAACATCTACGATGCATCTCTATTCCACAAAATCCTACGGCGTCTGACCAGATGGAGTTTAAAAAGCTTTCTAAAGCCAATGATGATGAGTGGCCTTGATCTTCAAACAAAGTTTTTGGAAATAATATTCCATTTCTCGCACTATTCCATAATGCACTGAATTCAGCTTGAAAATGCTCAACCGTTTCTTTCATTATAGTAGATATCCATGATTGGTAATCTGATTGCTCTGAAGTCTTTCTGTGCCCCTCTTGGCTAAAATAAGCCATCAAAAAATTTGCTAAAAGCATACCTAAGTCAAAACCCATAGGGCCATAAAATGCGAATTCAGGATCAATCACCCTAGTTTGATCATTTGTACACATAATTGAACCAGAATGTAAATCACCATGGCACATAGTTTCTGTATTAGAAGCGAATTTTCTAAGCATGTTTTGAACACAACTTTTCATTTTAATATCGTTTCTGAGAATATTAATTATTTTTTCTAATCCCTCTGTATTACTATTCATTTCAGCGTTAAAATACGGATCTGTAAAAACAAGGTTTTCTGTGATCGCCATTAGTTCAATATTTTTTTCAAATAAAGATACATCGCTTTTTTTGGTTTTGGTCTCCATATATAAATCGGATCCTTTGAAAGCAATTCTCGCACAATGCAACCCTAATACCTCTGAAAGTCCATCAACCTTCTCGCCTTCGATTAGCTTATTCCTAAGAATTTTGTGATTCTCAAGATATTCCATAGCTATTAGACCTTGAGCACTATCGAAGTATAAAACTTTAGGGACCACTCCTGGGTCTCTCTCCTCTTGCCTTATTAATGCATTATATTCAAAAAAAGCTCTTTCAAGAGTCAACGGCCAACTGTCACCCACTAAACGAACATACGGTAAAGCCTGTTTTATAATCACCTTACCAAGGTCGCCTGTAACAATAAAAACCAAATTAAGGTTGCCGTCTCCAACCTCAGCAACATCCCAGGAATTGGGATCTGTTCCCACTTTTCCGGCAATTTCTTTTATTTTATATAGCCTTTCAGGAAGACTTTCGGGTGTTAACGCAAGGTAGTTATCTGGCATTTTTTTCTCCCATATTAGCTTGAATAAATTTAAAATTTGTAAAGAAAGTAAAGCATCTATAATCTAAAAAGTGAATCATTATTTACGTTGGGTAATACTATTTATGAATAAAATTGCCTGTGAAATATATAATTTAGAAAAGGCCTTTGGTCCCAATAAGGTTTTAAGAGGTATAGATCTAAAACTTTATTCTGGCGAAATAACTGTATTAATGGGAGCAAATGGAGCAGGAAAATCAACACTTGTAAAGATTCTGTGTGGCGTCCATCAACCTGACTCTGGAAAAATAAGTCTATTTGGTAGTCCATTTACACCTGAAAAACCAGCAGACGCTTTTAGAACAGGAGTGGTAACAGTTCATCAGTCGATAAATGATGGAGTTATCCCTGATTTGGATGTCGCTTCTAACTTAATGCTGGATCAGCTCAATCAAAAGGATTTTGGTTTTTTTGTGAAAGATAGTCTCTTAAGAAAACGTGCTAGAAAAATTGCGCAAAATATGAAACTAGAGATTAATATGAAAACTCAAGTGAGTGAACTAGGTATTGCTGACAGGCAACTCATAGCGATAGCTCGTGCTATGACAAGAGATCCAAAGGTTTTAATTCTCGATGAACCTACATCATCTTTATCTGCGAAAGAAGCTGAAAGACTATTCACCACTTTGGAT
>CAJWHU010000176.1 GCA_913041325.1 uncultured Fidelibacterota bacterium
CTTGGGTTTGGTATGGTAAGCCAGATATTGTTCAAACTCTTAATGGTGCATTAGCGGGTCTAGTAAGTATAACTGCTGGTGCAGCAAATATGGATCCCTACGGTGCATTTTTTGCGGGTTTAATCGGCGGAATCATTGTTGTTTTTGCAATTGAATTTATTGAGAAAAAATTAAAAATTGACGATGCAATCGGCGCATCATCTGTACATGGTGTTGTCGGTGTTTGGGGTACTTTAGTTATTGGTTTATGGGGTATAGATCCAAAAGGTGGGATAGGTCTTTTTAACGGAGGTGGCACAGATCAATTAATAAGTCAATTAATTGGGGCCCTTGCATATACCTTTTGGGCAGCAATATTAGCTTTTGTATTCTTTTACATCCTAAAGATATCAATTGGATTAAGGGTAACCAAGGAAGAAGAAATTGAAGGATTAGACATAGCTGAACATGGTATAAGGGCATACCCAGGAAAAAGAAACTGATGAGTAAGTGGATTAAACTAACCTTGTGAGATATAACTCCTGTCATGGGAGTTAGTTTTTAGTTTGTTTTTTTAAAGGGTTCCAATTTGGGGCCCTTTATCTTTTGGTTCTTATTTAATTAATACATTACCTTTGGTTTGTGCATAGAGCAGGATTTATAAATATTATAGGAAACCCTAACGTAGGAAAGTCAACTTTGATGAACAATTTGGTCGGGGAAAAATTATCTATTATTACTTCAAAAGCTCAAACCACAAGACATCGAATACTAGGAATAGTCAATGGGGATAATTTTCAACTAATTTTTTCTGATACACCTGGAATCATAAAACCCTCTTATGAGTTACAGGATTCTATGATGGATTTTGTGAAATCTGCATTAGAAGATGCTGATGTATTAATTTATATGGTTGAAATAGGAGAGAAATCTATCAAAGACTCTGAGGTTCACGATAAAATCCAAAGTGCTAAAATTCCAACAATTATCTTATTGAATAAAATTGATTTATCTACCCAAGAGGATATAAAAAATCAAATCAATATTTGGTCAAATCAATACCCAGACACTGAAATATATCCCGTCTCTGCCTTAAATAACTTTAATACCGAAAAAGTTATTAATAGAATAATTGAATTGATACCTGAATCTCCTGCATATTTTCCCAAAGATCAGCTTACAGATAAGCCTGAAAGGTTTTTTGTAAATGAGAAGTTAAGAGAAAAAATCTTCCTTTATTATAACAAAGAAATTCCATACTCAGTTGAGGTTCAAACAGAAGAATTTAAAGAAGAAGAGTCAATAATTAGAATCAGATCTTTAATTTTAGTTGAAAGAGAGTCGCAAAAAGGAATCATAATTGGTCACAATGGGGTTGCATTAAAAAAAATTGGTAGCAAGGCACGAATTGATCTTGAGAAATTTTTTGGTAAAAAAATATTCATTGAACTGCATGTTAAGGTTAGCAAAAATTGGCGATCTAATTCCAATCAGCTAAGGAAATTTGGATATAAAAAGTAACAACTATAAAATTTATTAATTAAGACATATAAATGTCGGGTATTTTTATATAAATAAATTATTATATTCAAAGCTTAATTTTAAAAAACTAACTCATGAAAAAAATAATTTTTTTATTGGCTTTTGCATTTACCTTTAGCAATGCAATGGCTCAGATGACTTGGATGACTGCATATAAGGTTGACCCTGTTAAAATGAAAGATGCTAAATCAGCTATCGGAAAGAAAACAAAGAAATACAATTCCAATGTTGATGGTGAATTAATTTATACATATGAAATCGTTGCTGGAGATAGAGCTAATTATCTTGTAAGGTCTGGTTTCGCAGAATCTATGGCACAATTTGATTCTTATGGAAGTCAAGGTCTAGATTATTGGATGGAAAATGTCGCACCACTAATGAACAATGTTGGAGGCACTGAATACTTTTCTCATGCCAAGGATGCTAGTTTTGATGATGCTGAACCTGGAGAAAATAGAATATGGAAGGTTCTACACTATAACGTTAAGAGAAATTCTGGACCAGATTTTTGGAAATTCAGAACAAGAGTTGCCAAAGCAGCTGAAAAGGTTGGAAACCTAAGTCTACATGTTTGGGCAGGTTCTCTTGGTGGTCCTAGCGGGCACGTTATGGTTGGATATGGAAATCCTGATATGTCTGGTATTGATAATGAAAGTGAAACATGGCCTAAAGTTATTGAGGCTTACAATGAGCTTTTCGAAGATTCCTTCCAAGCTGATCAAGAGGCATTTAATAATAGCTTAGAGATGTGGGGTAATTTTTCAGAAGTATGGAGATGGTTGCCTGAGTTAAGTTCTCCAGCTGTTTCAATAAACTAACTAATAATTATAAAAACTTTAAAAATGAAAAAAATAATATTATTATTTATGTTAACTCCTTTATTTGTTTTTGCACAAAATAACCCAAATGGTGAGTATTGGCAAATAAACAGATGGGAGGCTAAAGATGGAATGGCTAAAGAATTTGAATCAGCTGTTGCAAAAAAGACTAAAAAATTTAATAATTCTCAGGAAACAGCGATTTTAACATTCCGTATCGTAACTGGTCCTGATACAGGAAAATATATGCGTGTAGTAGGCCCAAAAAGTGGCGATTTTTTTAACGAAGGTGTTTCAAATTCACAAGAATATGCATACTGGATGAAAAATGTTATGCCTTATGTGAAAGATCAATCTGGAAATAAGAGAACCGCTCGATTAGATGATTTATCATACAATTGGGATAATTCTGAAGGTCCAAAAAAATATGTTGAATTTACAACTATCAGGTTAAATCCAGGTGAAGGAAGAGGTTGGTTTAGTATGATGAGAAATGATGCTAAGCTAAAAAAAGCCAATGGTTTTACTGGTATAAGAGGTGTATTTTGGCTAGTTTCTGGTGGTCAATCAGAAATGCATGTAGTTGAGCCCTATGACGCTCACGGTGAAAGAAAGGGAGTCTTCACTGACCCTGACTTTGATTATCGTGATGAGTACAACTCAATGTTTGGATGGAGAGCTCGTACATATGACCAGATGAATGCAGGTATGTCAATTAGAGACTATGGAGGTGAAATTACCGAAACATTAGAGTTTGTTCCAGAAATGTCAACTTCTATTGAATAGATTGAAATTAACCATTCAATTTTGAAAAAGAGCGGTAGTAGTACCGCTCTTTTTTTTTAGAATTAATTTAGTATTACATTTGTTGACCCGTTATTATGAGTAATATTATTGCAATAGTAGGAAGACCAAATGTTGGTAAATCAACATTATTTAATAGACTGATTCAGAGAAGAGAGGCAATTGTAGATTCTGTTAGTGGAGTTACTAGAGATAGACACTATGGAAAGGGAGACTGGAATGGTAAAGAGTTTTCTGTTATAGACACTGGTGGATATGTGGTTGGCAGTGATGATGTTTTTGAATCTGAGATAGATCACCAGGTTGAATTAGCAATTGATG
>CAJWHU010000177.1 GCA_913041325.1 uncultured Fidelibacterota bacterium
AAAAGTCAGAGGATCGTAGAAAGTTTTATCAAGGCGAGGCACAACTCTTAAATATTTTCATGGATCCAACTGCCTTCCCTCTCATTGGTAATACATTCTACCTAAGTGGTCTATCGTTGGGTTATGGACTTACAGATCGTTTTATGCTTACCACAAAGTTTGGATCAAATTTTAGTGGTGATCTAAATCTTCACCCTCGCATTAGATTTTATCATAGAAAATCAGCAGAAAAAGAGGTTGCAGCAACCTGGGGATTTGGAATACACAGATCCTTTAGCATAAATAGTATTATTGCAAAATATTCTCATGCGATTATTCTCGAAAACAAGACAGGTGGTACCCTTAAAACCCTTGAGGAGAGCCAATTTGAGGCTGAGGATATTGTTAAAAGAAATGCGGAGAATACTCTTTATGCAGAAACCTTTCTTGTTTTCTCTTCTAGAAGTGTCAACCCAACAGGTAGGGGTAAAATGGGTTGGTCTGCGGGGGCCAAGGTCAGCAACGCATTTGTAGGACGCAGCACATGGTTAACAAAAAATGAAATCGCTAGCTCAGATTCAATTTATATTGTTCAAGGCTTCAGTGATGATGCTAAATACAAGGTTCCATTTAGATGCTGGTTATCCCTTGAGTACGATTTAAGAACTAACTTGAAATTTGTTGGCTCTGCGTGGATTGACAATGGATATAAAACAACAAAACTTTCACAAACTATTAGTGATTATCTGGGGACTGATGGTTCTCCAACTTTTTCCCTAGATTCACCCCGAGGCGAAGCAAGCATGATCGATTTTGATTTTGGAATGCTCTATGCTGTGAATGACAATTTCCGGGTTGGAATACATTTTCAGCAACCATATATAGATTTCTACTGGGAATTCTTTGAATTCTAATGGGCTGGAGGATATTAAATAGTATGAAAAAATCTCTTTTTATTACGATCAGCATATCTACCCTTCTAACGGGCCAATTAAGTTCAGATCTTATAACAGTCAGGGATATTCGACTTGAGAATTTGAAACGAGATTATTCTGGAAAAACCATTCGTTTTGTTGATTCCAAATCAGTTTCTAATAAGGGAATCTTATTAGATGTGACAGATGAAAATATTATTATTTCTAAATCTGGTTCGCCAATACCCTTTAACCACTCTAAAATCAAATATGTCTTTGTCGATCCTAAAAAAAAGGAATTGGCTATGGTGATAGGACTAACCGCTCTTGGAGGCATATCAGGGTACTTGGGAATCATACTTGGCAAATCGGATGCTAATAATACCACAAAGGGAGTTGCCTCCTCTATCTCCGCCAGTTTAGCAGGATTCGTTGGGTATAAAGCATTTTATAAACCAATCAAAATTGATATTTCAGGAAAAACTTATGACTAAACATTTGATCTATTTTCACCTTTTCTTTTTATCTACACTCTGCGCCTCTGATATGGTAAAGGTAAAACTAAAATCTGGACATATTGGACGAGGAGAGTGGATTGGCACATACTCAGGGCATGTTCACCTGTTAATTGAAGATAACGTATACTACTACGCTTGTAATGAAATTTTATCTGTAATGGTCGATGACAAGGCAAACATTGAAGAAGCGTTTGTATTTGACTGCAGCGAAAATAGCGTTTCCTCTGACATTCTTTTCCCGCCTGAAATTGATCCCATGACAGGAGAATGGACTCAGAATATTCCGGACATATTTAATCCTAATGTCCCAAAACAGATAACGGAGGTAAAAACACAAGCAGTTGAAATTGATAATAGCGTAAATAGCCGTGAAATAACTGAAACACCAGCTAAAATTGAAGAGTCTACCTTTTGGATCGATAATGAAGAAAAAACACCAAATTCGCCAGCAATCGCTAAAAAGGAAAAAGTAACCGAACAAGATTTTATCATTATAAATGGTGTAAAATATGTTAAAGCATCAACTGCCCAGAATAATTTGCCTCGTTCAAACGAGAGGGATTATATAATTTCAGAATACGAGATTCGAGATATGGCAAGAAGAGATGCAACCCGCAATCATAATAATATCACATGGAATATTGCAGGTTTGGGAGGTTGCGTTACTGGGATGTTTGGTGCTGTTGTAGGCGGTGGATTAGGCGACTTTCCTGGATTTATACTTGGAGGGTTTGGTGGACTTCTCTTACCATTCAGTGTTGCAAATAGTTTTAATCCAAAAATTTATTATCCGAAGAAAGTTAGGGGACTTGACCAAAAAAAGCTTTATAAAGAAACCTATTTGTTACAGGCTCGTTTATTAGCAAGGGATTCAATGAAAAGTGGACCAGGTTTTGCTCTGCTTGCTGGAGGTGCTTTTTTGATGCTAGTCAACTTATAATATTAATATCTATAGAAAAACGTATTATTGTGTACCTTATTCTTGTTCATACTATGATGCTTTCCCTCCTACTTGGAACTAACATTGTACAAGTTAAGCTAACAAACGGGCAAGAGGCTCAAGGAGAGTTCATAGGCATATACATGGATCATATCCACATTCTTAAAGATGAAAAACTATACTATTATGCTTGTGACAAAATCCTTGCGATTTCATCACCTAAAAAAGATTTTAGCTACGACTGCAATAAGAACACAGTGACCGCTGACATCCTCTTCCCACCTGAATTAGATCCCATGACAGGAAAGTGGGTTCAAAGACTTCCTGACATATTCAACCTCAATATTATGCAGCCTGAAGTAAGTAAAGAAGTTGCTGTAGTTAATGACGATCCAACAAAAATGGATCTTGATAAGATTGAATCACGATTTGATGATGAGGTGTTTACTCTTGAGCGGATTGATACTTCTGAAGAAAATTATATTATTGTCAATGGCGTGAAATACGTTAGGTCAGCGCTTGATGGAGAGACCGAATTTGACAGAGCTCCTGCAGTTTCAATAGAGGATGTAATATATCAAGCAAAACAAACAGCAAAGCAGATGGAAAGACGGTCCTTCAATCAATTCCTGGGTGCAGGGTCGTGCTTATTTTCTTCCATCGGCGTACCAGTTAGTATTTTATATGTAGAGTTTGCTGGATCTAAGATGGACCCTGGAAACCCTTTCTATTTTGAATTAGATCCCAGTCTAAAGGTTGAATATGAACGATATTATAAGAAGGAGGAAAAGCGACTCCGCCGAAAAAGGGTATACGGCACCCAGGGAGGATGCCTACTAATAGTTATTGGATGGATTTTTTTAAACGTAGCTACTGATTAAAAGGTATGTAATTGGACCATCTTTTATAAATGGGTGAGCACTACCATATTATTTTATTATCTTGGGATGTAATTAATTAAAAATAAAAAAGAGCAGTGCCCACCAAAATATCTATTCAAAGTTTTGAACATATTCAGTATACCTATTTTTATCTACAGTTACATTATTCCAAGTATCCTCA
>CAJWHU010000178.1 GCA_913041325.1 uncultured Fidelibacterota bacterium
ATTCTATTCCTTGCCCAATCCGATTGGGTCCACCTCCCAAAACAATTACTTTTTTTCCTTCTAAAGGGGATATTTCATTATACTCCTCGTATGCAGAATAACAATATGGCGTTTTTGCAACAAATTCTGCTGCACAAGTATCAACCACCTTAAAAACAGGTTTTATTCCTTTACTCAATCTTATAGATCGAACTTCGGTTGATGACTTCTTCATCATTTTCCCAATTTGAACATCAGAAAAGCCATTAACTTTCAATTCTTTCATTGAGTGTTTTTCATTAAGTGATGAAATAATTTTAATTTGATAAAGAAACCAAGGATCAATTTTTGTTAATTCATACAATCTTTCTATATTTTCTCCTCTTTTAAATGCTTCTTTAATCTTTAACAGTCTATAACTTGTTGGAATACGTAAAGAATTTAAATCTAAAGGTCTTGATCTTTTTATGCTTGGATCGCTGTCGTTAGAGCCTCTTGGTTCCAAACCATCTAGCCCTACTTCTAAACTTCTAAACGCTTTTTGTATAGACTCTCTAAAAGTTCTTCCTATCGACATGACCTCACCTACACTTTGCATTTGAACACCAAGATGACCAGACGCAGATGGAAATTTTTCAAAATTAAATCGGGGAACTTTTGTAACAACATAATCGATTGTTGGTTCAAAAGCTGCTAAGGTTTTTCCAGTAATATCATTTGGAATTTCGTCTAGAGTATAACCTACTGCCAATTTAGCTGCTACTTTAGCAATGGGAAATCCTGTAGCCTTTGAGGCCAACGCAGATGATCGGCTAACACGGGGATTCATTTCTATTATCACACACCGTCCCGTATTTGGATTTACAGCAAACTGAACATTAGAGCCTCCAGTTTCTACCCCGATAGTACGTAAGCAGAGGATACTCCAATTTCTCATCAGTTGAAACTCTTTATCAGATAATGTCATTGCAGGTGCAACAGTAATGGAGTCTCCAGTATGAACCCCCATAGGATCGACATTTTCAATTGAGCAAACTATAATAACATTATCAGCTTTATCTCTCATTACTTCAAATTCAAACTCTTTCCAGCCTAGCAAAGATTCCTCGACTAAAACCTCACCGGTTGGACTAGAATTCAAGCCCTTTTCTATCAAACTTTCAAATTCTTCTTTATTATAGGCAATTGATCCTCCAGTTCCACCCATAGTGAAGGAAGGCCTGATAATAATTGGGAACTTTATCTTACCAAGAAAAGCTTTTGCTTCTTTGAAACTTTTTACAAATCCACCCTTTGCTGTCTGAATCCCTACCTTTTCCATTTCAATTTTAAACTTTTCCCTGTCTTCTGCTTTTTCAATGGCTTTGGCCTGGGCGCCAATAAGTTTTACCTTATTTTGTTCTAAGAATCCGTTTTTATGTAATTCTAATGCTAAGTTTAGACCTGTTTGCCCACCGACTGTCGGCAATACAGCATCTGGCTTTTCTCTAACTATTACTAGTTCTAAATATTCTCTCGTTAATGGTTCAATGTAGGTAGCATCAGCAAGATCCGGGTCCGTCATAATAGTAGCTGGATTAGAATTTATCAAAACAACTCTATATCCTTCCTCCTTTAACGCTCGAATAGCTTGAGTCCCAGAATAATCAAATTCACAAGCTTGCCCAATGATAATTGGTCCAGCTCCTATAATAAGAATTGATTTAATATCAGTTCTTTTTGCCATTTTGCATTAAATGAATAAAATGCTCAAATAGGTATCTACTATCATGTGGACCAGGGCTTGACTCTGGATGATATTGTACAGAAAATGCACTAAATTCAGGACAACTAAGCCCTGCCAGGGTATTATCATTCAAGTTTATGTGTGTTGGTACAATATTCTTTGGCAATGATTGTATTTCTACACCAAATCCGTGATTTTGGCTTGTAATTTCTATCTTACCGCTTTTAATATTTTTCACAGGATGATTAATCCCCCTGTGCCCGAATTTAAGTTTGAACGTTGAAGCTCCTAAAGCGAGAGCTAGAATTTGATGTCCTAAACATATTCCAAAAATTGGTGCGGCCCCCAACAGAGACTTCACTGTATTAATTGCATAAGTTGCTGCAGAAGGATCGCCCGGGCCATTAGATAAAAATATTCCATCTGGTTTTTCTTCAAGAATCTCTTTTTTTGAAACATTTGCAGGAAATACAGAAAGCTTACACCCAAGATCACTGATAAGTCGAAGAATATTACGTTTAATACCAAAATCGATAACAGCGACATTATATTTTGTTTTTTCTGTATTATACAAATATCTATTGCTACATGTCACTCTTTTTACCAAATCTAAACCACTCATAGATGGCGCAGTTTCTAATTTTTTCATGAGAGACGTTTTATTATGATCTATACTAGAAATAATGCCATTCATTGCCCCTTTATCCCGAATATGGGACACAATTGCGCGAGTATCCACATTTTTAATACCTGTAATGTTATTTTTAATTAGATAATCACCAATGGAACCTTGAGATCTCCAATTGGATGGATAGATTGTTTCTTCTTTCAATATAAAACCTGAGACTTGGGCTTTATCAGATTCTTCATCAAATCTATTGACTCCGTAATTACCAATATGAGGAGATGCCATTACCACAATTTGTTGGCAATAAGATGGGTCTGTTAGAATTTCTTGATATCCAGTAATTCCAGTATTAAAACACACTTCTCCAATTGTCTCTCCTTCAGATCCTATCAATTGTCCTTGAAAACTGCATCCATCACTGAGCAACAAGGTTACATTTTTAGTTTTATTCAAGCAAATTTTCCAAATTAATTTTGAGTAAAAACTTACTATTGAAAGAAGATAGCCTTTAATTAGAATAGGGGGTTAACTGGCATCTGTGCACATATAATTGATAATGTCAAAAAAAATTTATTTGAGCAATACAAGTACTTTACAGTTTGTAAGCAGACCAAATCTTTTTTCTGCATCTCTAATTCTTTCAGAATCAGAGTTAGAGATAGTCAAATTAGTATTGTCTTCACTACTTAAAGCTTCGATAACTATTGGATTACCACCAACCCTCCTCTTAACGTTTCCATCATCTAAGCTGTGAGCATATCCCATTGGACCACGATTGATTGATCTTGACCTCGTATAATGGCGCGGACCATATACTAGTTTGTCTTCTTCGTTAAAAATTTTAGGAACCATAGCAGGTATGTGATAGATGTTTCTAGCATCAATTATGACACCAGATATCCTTTCAGATTTTGGAGTAGAGTTCCTAGTCATTAGATATGTTGGCTGAGCCAGACCTTCATTTAAATGCCCTCCTGCATCAACTAAAATTTCAGCAAGTCCTGACATTTTTACTGCTAACGCAATCGCAACCTCTTGCTTTTCTAAGTATTCAATTTCTCCTTGCTGGTAAGCAC